>DMBV01000040.1 GCA_003445975.1 Bacteroidales bacterium | reverse complement strand
TACTGATAATTGTACATTATCGGCACCCGGTATTTTTTCAACAATTGCCTTCAGCTCCTGACCTGTTTTCATTACCAAATCCAAATTGTTGCCGCTCAAGGTTATTTTGATTGGTGCCTGTTTTGGCAATAAGCCTAAAACTGCCATTGAAAAGTTTATTCCGGGAAACTGTTTATTCAACTCTTCGCGAAGCGATTTCATATACTCTTCGGTTTTCAAACCAGTTTCATCTTTGGGTTTAAGCTGAATTGTAAATTCAGATAAATTGGCCGAACCGACCCCTAAACTACCAATGCCTGTGCTTGGTCCTGCTACGTTGCTGAAAAGCGTTGACACTTCGGGTTGTTGAAGTATAAAGTTTTCTACATTCTGTGTTCTGATATTGTTCTCCTGAACGGTGGTTGTTTTATCATATTCCAGGTTCAAACGAAATTTTCCCTGATCGCCTGTTGACATCATTTCTTTGCCTATAATACCTTGTTTCATAATCACAACGGTCATGATCAACAGAAAGATGACAATCCCGCTAAAGATGAGTTTGTGGCTAAGTACCCATTCCAGTTGATGTCCATACCAATTGATAAAGGTTGTTAATTGTCTATCAAACCAAAGTAAGAATCGGTTCATGAAATTGGTGGGTTTTAAATCGTCTTTCTTTCCAATTCGTGAAGCCAGCCATGGAACGAGTGTAAAACCTACCAATAAGCTTGTTAGAGTCGATGTTATTACTACTACAGAAAATTCTTTAAGCATATCGGCAACAAATACCTGCAAAAAAAGAATTGGTAAAAACACGATTACAATTACCAGTGTTATAGATATTGCAGAAAATCCGATTTCCATCCGGCCATCCATTGCGGCCGTTACTTTCTCTTTGCCCATATCCAAATGCCTCTGAATATTCTCCAGAACTACAATTGCATCATCGATCAGAATGCCTATAATGAGCGACATGGCGAGCAGAGTCATAAGATTTAATGTGAACCCCAGCAACCACATAACAGCTATGGAAGTCACCAATGAAGTGGGAATAGCAATTAATACAATAAGGGAATTACGGTAACTTCTTAAAAATAATAGCATTACAAGAGACACTAAAATTATTGCTAATATCAGGTCATCTACCACTGAGTTTACAGCTGCTATGGTTTTGTCGGTTGAATCATCGGCAATAATAAATTTCACCCCGTATTTGGAGTTTGCGATTTCAATTTGGGTAAGTTTTGCATGAACCAATTTTGAAACTTCCACCGCATTGGCATCTCCTTGCTTTTTCAATAATAAGCCTATGCCATTTACAGCATTGTAGCGACTCACAGAGCTTATTTCTTTTACACCGTCTATAACGTTAGCTACATCTTTTACATAAACAGGACTTCCGGGTGCAGGCATAGCTATCTGTACATTCATAATATCCTCAACAGTAGCAAATTTTCCGGTTAACCGTACTGAATTACTTTCCTTATCGGTTTGTGCTTTGCCGGCAGGCAAGTCAATACCGGAACGGTTAATGGCTTCCACAACTTGATATAGTGAAATTTTATACAGTTTCAGTTTATCTTGATTTGCTTTCACCTGAATTTCGCGTTCTTCACCACCAAGAAGGGTAATTTCTGCTACTCCTTTCAATTGTTGAATTTGAGGCAAATAATCATCAACCATTTTCTGATAAAATTCCGTCGCTGGCAGCTTGCTTGTTGCACTTATGGATATTATTGGCAAATCGTTTGGCGAAACTTTACTTATTACCGGACTTTGAATATCGGCGGGCAAATCTTTCCGAATGTTATCAATATAACGCTGTGCATCTTGCATAGCATTATTCAGATTTGTTCCGTACTTGAGGTTGGCAATAATGACCGAAGCATTGGGCATCGATTTTGTTTCCAAATAATCAACACCTTCTAAATTGGACAATGCGTCTTCAATTTTTCTGGAAACAGATGTTTCTACTTCATTGGGTTCAGCACCCGGGTACATTGTTTTTATAACCACTACCGGTTGGTTAAAATCGGGTAGTAATTCATAGCCTAAGTTGGTAAAACCTATTATGCCCATTAAGGCAAATACGCTGAAAAGAACGATAATCAGCGATGGGCGTTTGATTGATATTTCTGTTATATTCATTTTTGTTCAATTAAAAATTACGAATTANNTCTTTTCAGTTGCCAGGTATTTGTAGAGATTCACAATTCTGATAGCAAAAGCAAATGATTTTTCTTGAATAATATTGTTAGTTTTCATATTCGTAATTTTTAATTTTTAATTTTCAATGGAAACAACATTTGCCCCATCAAAAAGATTGATAAACCCATTGGTTACAATCACATCTCCCTCTACTAATCCCTTTGAGATGACTACTTTGTTTGCAATTCGTTTTGAGATACTTACATCGCTTAGCAAGGCTTTGCCTTGTTTCACTATATAAACTTGCGGTTTAATATTTGTTCCCACAATGGACGATGATAAAATGATAATTTGTTTTTGAGTATCTTTATTCGTAACAAGTACACTGCCCGACATTCCTGATTTTATTTTTAAATCGGGTGTATTGCTAACTAAAAACTGAATTGGGAAACTATTTCCAATATTGGCTTTACTTCCAATCATAGAAACTTTACCAGAAAGAGTAATTTCAGGAAATGCATCTGCGGTAAGTTTATTCATTTGTCCCATATTAAACTGATTGATTTCTTGTTCTGGTAAATTGATTGAGAATTTCAATTTCGAAATATCTGTAATTTGCAATAAAGGTATTCCCGGAGCGGCAAAAGCTCCCTCTTCAGTCATTTTGGCTGTTACAATGCCGCTGAAAGGCGATTTGATGGTTGTTTTATTGATTTGTTCAAGAAGTGTAGCCTTTTGAACATTGGCCGATTTTAAAGCCAATTGCGATTTTTCTAATTGAACACCTTGTATAGCCTCTGCTTTGGCAAGCACAGTATATCGTTTTACATCGTTTTCCAAGCCTTCAATTTGCACTTCAACCGATTGAAGTTGTAGTTTCAGTAACGAATTATCTAATTGAATTAAAGACTGGCCGGCTTTTACACCACTACCCACATCAACAAGCAACAAATTAATTTTGCCTTGAATATCGGCACTAATTTTAGTTTCTTTGTTAGGTTCGAAATTGCCAGCATAAGAATATTCGGCATTCACATTTTCCAGTTTTAAGGTATCAACCTGAACACTGATAGGTTTTTCTTTATCGTACTGATAAACCCTTTTTTCGGTGGTTTCTTTATTGCTTTTCAACTGAAAAACCACTAAGGCTATTAATGCCAATGCTACCACTATGTAAATTATTGTCTTCATCATTCGTATATTTTTTTAATTCTTAATTNNACAACTGCCGAAAGATATGCTTGCTGTGCTTCGCGCAATGAATTATCTGCTAATAAAACATCCGAAATACTTGCCATTCCTTCTTTTTGTTGCAATACACTTTGCTGATAAATGGAATTGGCCAATTTTATCTGCAATGCACTGGTTTCAATACTCGAAATAGCAATTGATTTCTGATTTTCGGCATTTTTTAGAAGCATTTTGTTTTGGTCTTTTACCAATTCAACTTGTAAATCGCTATTTTGTATTTCGATTCGCTTTTGAGTAACTCGTTTCTGGGTAATGGTCCCGTTGAATATTGGATAGGAGATTTGCAGTCCGGCAAAGCTCACAGAATAAAAATCGAGAAAGTCGTTGGGTTTTTCTGTATAGCCAAAACCCGTTGTCCCATAAGAGCCGAATAGCGATACGGATGGTAAGCGACTGTTTTTTAGATTCTTCAAATCGCTATTCAGGATTTGATTGTAGGTGGAGGCGATGCGCATATCCAGCGTAGTGGTTTTTTGATACTTTTCGGTTGATAGATATTCAATACGACTATCAATATCCATTTCCTGTTCCAAAGAAACGCCCATCGAAAATTTCAAGGCATTCAAGATCTGCTCGTAATTGCTTTGAATAAGCTGCAGTTGCATTTTCAATTGTTCGGCTTGCAATCGGAGTTTATCTACATCACTTCCTTTGGCCAATTGTAGTTCTTTCATCAGTTTTAGGTTTTGCAAAAGCCGATTGGTGTTTACCAAATTGCTATCAGCAAAAAACTTCTGATGTTTTACAATCTGCGCATTGAAATATAAATTCGAAATATCGAAAATGAGTTGTTCTTCTGTTTTTTTGACTTGCAATTGGCTCAGTTCGCTTGCAATTTTGGTGGTTTGAATAGCTCCATAGATTTGGGAGTTGAACAATGGAACACTCAATTGAATGGAAGCAGTGATGTTGTGAGGAACACCAAATTGCGTGGCATTGAAAACGCCCTCGGGTCCGCCAAATGCAGATTGCGGCATCAATTGAGTTGGCAAATCGTTGAAATATTTGTAGTCGGTGCTGGCGCTGATTTTGGGAAGCAAATTCGCTTTGGCCTCTTTTTGCTTTTGCTCGCTCAGATTCCAGTTATTTTTGCTTATTTGCAGTGTTTTGTTGTACTCTTGCGCTGTGTCGATACACTGTTGCAAAGTCCACACCTGAGCTGCCACAGGCGAGGAAAATACGATGAAGGCAAAGCCGAAAAGTATTGTTTTGAATTGGTAATTTTTCATATGTTTATAATTTTATGTTTCGGTCATATGGAACATTCATTTTAATCATGACCATGTGTGCCAATTGTATTTACCATGAATGTTTCATCTGTTTATAATTT
>DMBV01000041.1 GCA_003445975.1 Bacteroidales bacterium | reverse complement strand
AGGAGGATGATTATCGTGGATGTAACATCTGACCTAAACATAAAATTATAAACAGATGAAATATACATTTATTGCGGCAAATGAATTCGCAACAAGCCAATGGGCTGGAGGAACCACCACTGAGCTTTTTATTTTTCCGCCGCATGCCACTTATCAAAAGCGAGATTTTATTTTCCGATTAAGTTCAGCAACCGTCGAACAAGACGAATCCAAATTCACTCATTTGCCTGGATTTTCGCGAAAATTGATGTTGCTGGAAGGGGAAATTCTTGTTTCTCATGAAAATAAGTACACAAAGAAACTTCGAAAATTCGATGTGGATGAGTTTGATGGTGGCTGGAAAACATCTTCCATTGGCCGCTGCATCGATTTCAATCTGATGACAAACGAATTTGCCAATGGAAGTCTTTCTTACGCCACGATTGAAAAGCAACAAGAGTTCGTTTATGCTATCGAATCCTTTTGGAATTGGGTATTTGTGTATGTAAATTCCGGCAGCGTACTGTTCGAATGTCAAAAAGAAATTATTGAATCGAATCGGGGTGATTTATTTATGATCGAAAAACCAAACATTTCCACTATTAAGTTCAAAAACAAAGCATACAGCGAATTGATTTTTGTGAATATTCTTGTTTAGCAGATAAAAGGGAAACGTCAAAGCGTCATGGAAATCATTATTTTTTTCGATTTGTAGGAGCTGAAAATGACTAAATTTGAGTGATAAATATTCTACCTCATGTATTACATCCTTTTTTACGAAACGGTCGATAATTATACCGAAAAGCGAATTCCTTACCGAGCCGAACATTTGGCTCTGGCTCAAGAAGCCCAGTCAAACGGAACACTGATTCTGGCAGGCGCTTTTTCAAAACCTGCCGATGGGGCTGCTCTTATATTCAAAGCCACGAGTTCGGAAGTGGCCGAAAATTTTGCCACCAACGATCCTTACGTAAAAAACGGACTTGTTACACATTGGTATGTAAGGGAATGGACTGTGGTGATTGGAGGCGATTGATTCCGTTTTAGTACAAGTTTTCATCTGTTCTATCTGCAATTCAATGCGATTTGTATTTCAATTCCTTTGCAGAAAATCGAAAATCTGTCTCCAATTTGATCGTTATTTTTGCTAACTTTGGACGAATCACTTCTAAATAGATTTGATTTATTTTGAAAGCTTCCTGCGTTCAACGAAGAAAAGCAAATTTGATTAAAGATAAAACAGCATGGCTATTCCAACCTCCCGAACAAAAGAAAAGGCCGAAATCAAAATCAATTCTGAAAAATGCACTGGATGTGGTTTGTGTGTTTCTGTTTGTAAAGATTTCAGCTTTGTGATCGAAAATAACAAAGCTGTACTTAGTGGCGCTTCCTTGTTTGGTTGTGTTGGATGTGGCCATTGTATGGCAATATGTCCATTTGGAGCTATTGAAATTTTCGGCAGAGAACTTTCGCCCGACAATCTTTTCGAAATTCCCAATAAAGACGAGCTTCCGCAGTACGAACAGCTTCTGGCTTTGTTGCAACATCGGCGTAGCCTGAGAGAATTTTTAGACAAAGAAGTTGAATATGAGCTTATCGAAAAAATACTTACCGCCGCCCAAACAGCACCAATGGGATTGCCTCCTTCGGACGTAAATGTATTGGTAATTCGGGGTAAGGAAAAAAATCGCGCTTTTGCAAAAGAATTTTCCGAATATCTAAAAGGAATGAAATTTATGACTTCCAAGATCTTTTTAACGATCATGAGGCCTTTTTGGGGAAAAGAAAATGATGAAATGTTCAGGAGTTTTATTTCGCCTCTTTTCGAAGCCTATACAACTGAAATGGACAAGGGAAATAATTTTATCAATTACGATGCTCCTTTGTCCATGTATTTTTATGGATCGCCCTATACCGATCCGGCAGATTCAATCATAGCCGCTACTTATGCCATGATAGCCGCCGAATCTATTGGTTTGGGATCGTGTATGTTGGGAGGAATTCATCCTTTTATTCAGATGGGAAAAAAAGCAAAGAAATTTAGAGCCGATCATGAAATAAAATTCAAGAGTAGAGAAGGTATTTTTGTCATATTTGGTTATCCCGCTGTTCATTATCAGAAAGGAATAAAAAGAACTTTTGCTTCCACATCAACCATCCAATAAGACGAATCCAAGATTGGAAATTGCTTTATACTTCCATTGTTTGGCTATAAATTTTCTCCGCCAGCTGTTTTCCTTGTTTCACTCTATCTGCAATTCCAACACCGTCGCGCATACTGCCGGCAATAAAAAGTCCGGGATTTTGCTTTTCCAATTGGGCAATTGATTCCAATCGGGCTTGACTATCGGCTCCATATTGAGCAATGGCTTTGTGGTAGTAATTGAGTTCAAACAAATCGGGATTAAATTCTTTCAGTCCCATCATTTCTATAAAATCCAAAGCAATGATTCCTTTTAGCTCTTTTTCGGGAAGTTCCGTTAAGAAAGCCTTGCGCATGCCTCCTACAAAAACCGTAAATAAAGCGCCTCTTTTTGGAGCGCGGTTTTCAAACAGACTCGACATAAACAATACACCCAAAATATTTTTATCTTCTTTAAAAGGAACTAATCCTCCAAACGCATCCAATTTTATTCCGTTCCACTCATGGAAACCAATACTGGCTTCTACCACTTTTGCATAGGGCAATAGTTCGATTGGATTTAGCAATTCAGGATCAAGAAAAGGCAAAGTTTTAGAAATGTTTGAAGCGATTCCGGTATAGGCAATGTGGCTGAAATAGTGTATTTCATCGTTTATCAACAACGAAAAGTCATTGCTTTGGACTTCTAAATTTGCATTCAGTACTATGTTTTCCATTCCAATTTCTTCTGCCATTGCAGAAATCAAATTGCTTAGGCCACCCTGTGCGGTGAAAATTTTTCTGTTTGCTTTCTTATCTGCATCTGTTTTGGGTTCTCTTGCTTTCTTTATTGTACCGCCAACAAAACTTCCGTAATTCTGTTCCAAATTGTACAATTTTGGCAGTGCATATTTTGGAACAATATAAGCCGGATCGCCGGCATAAATACCTAAAATAAATGGGTCGATGGCATAGTCCAGGAAGCTTTTTCCCAACCGTCTTTTTACTAAATCGGCAAGACTTTCCATCGGATTGTCGCCTTTCTTGCGAAATGGTTCGCCCAACACTCTTAATTTATCCGAAAACCGAAACAAAGGAGTAAAAATTGCAGACATTAGTCCGGAAGGCAATGGACTCCATTTTCCCGATTTCCAAATCAATCTTTTTTCGGACGCTTCGTTGGCCAGTTCTAGCTCGCATTTTCCTTGTAAGTCTTCAAAAAGTTCAGCCATTTCGGCGTGCGAAATAACCCCGCTATTGGGTCCCGTTTCATACAAAAAGGCTTCGGTTTCTTTGGTTTGTATTACACCGCCTATCCGATCGCTTTTTTCAAAAACGGTAAATGGAATTCCTCTCTTTTTCAAATAATAAGCAATAGTGAGTCCGGTGATGCCAGCACCAAGAATGGCTACTTTTTTGGATGAACTTTTCATTTTTATAGCGCTTTAGAAAAACTTTTTAAATTCGTTTTCATTTTTGGATCAAAACTGGCGGCAATATTTCGCATAAAAAACTGTCCCATGGCCGTGATTTCTAGTCTGTTTTCTGAATATGTCAACAGTCCTTCTTTTTCAAATTGGTGTATGGTTTCCTCCTCGAAGGTAAGGATGTTCTTCAACTGTTCTATGTTTAAATGATATTTGGCAGCAATTTGTGGAAGAGAAACAAAATTGTTGCACATAATTTCGTTGATTACCTCACGGATTATTTTTTCGTGATTGTCAACAAAATAAGCTTTTTCAATGGCAAAGCTTCCCTGATCGATGGCTTTGATATAGCTCGTAATACTTTTTGTGTTTTGAATATATGCGTTTTCGAGCTGACTAATTCCACTCACGCCAAGTGCGTAAACTTGACCGGTTGTTTCGCGCGTGCAGTAACCTTGAAAATTGCGATGGATAGATTTGCTTTGAAGTGCCAAACTCAATTCGTCTTGTGGTTTGGCAAAATGGTCTAATCCGATGGAAACATAGCCTTTGCTTGTGAGTGTTTTATAAGCAATGTCGAACAAATTGGTTTTTTCTTCGGCCGAAGGAAGTTCGTAACGCTCCAATTTCTGTTGGGCTTTTTTTAGCCATGGGATATGGGCATACGAAAAAATCGCCAATCGATCGGGATTTGCCTCCGTTGCTTTTTCGATCGTTTTCTGAAAACTTTCGGTTGTTTGAAATGGCAAGCCATAAACGAAGTCCAGATTGACAGAAATGGCGCCTTTCGATTTGATGTATTGGATGAGTTCCGCAATTGGAATAATCGATTCGTCGCGGTTTACGGCTTTCATAACAGTCGATTCGAAATCTTGAACCCCTAAGCTTACTCGATTTATCCCACTTCCAACAAGCCGATCAATATAGTCGAAGCTGAGATGAGCAGGATGACATTCCATGGCGATTTCTGCTTTTGGAATAAAAGCGAAATGTTCGACAAAGACGGCCATTATACCTTCTACTTCTTCTATTGGCAGATAGTTTGGTGTTCCTCCACCCCAATGGATCTGGGAAATTTTGCGCGTTGGATCAAGCAGTTTTTTAAACATGAGAATTTCTTTTTTTAAAGTTTCTACATATTTTTTTATCTGATCTTGATCTTTGCTGATGTGGGTGTTGCAACCGCAATAGTAACATAGTTTTCCGCAAAATGGAATGTGGATATAAAACGAAATGTTTTGAGGCTGACTTAGGTTTGATTCTGCAAAAGCCGCAACAATTCTTTCTTGCGAAAAATCTTCGTTAAAATAATTGGCAGGCGGATAACTCGTGTAGCGAGGTGTTGGAATATTGTATTTTTCAAGAAGTTTGGCCGACAATTGCATATTACTGGTTTTTAAGTGAAGGTTTATAAAGAAAGGATGCGAAAATGAGAACGAGTATGGCCATCAGCAATTCTATTTTGAACAAGCCGCTGTATCCGATTGATTGGGCTACTTTTCCGCTTCCAACGGCAATCAGAAGGCTGCTCAAATGCGTGATTGCAATTTGTATTGTAAAGTCGGTTCCTTCTCTGCCATCTCTTACAATATCCATACTGATCGTGTAAATAATGACCGATGCCATTCCGTAAGTTCCCCAAAGCAATAAAATGGCTGGCAATAGCTGGGTGAGGTTTGGTACAAAACTGCTAAGCCAAACAAAATATATTCCACTCACCACGCCTAAAAAAGCCACAAGTCGAAGTGCGTTTTTTTTGCCGATGGATTTTATGATAAATCCGGCTGCAAAGGCCATCAAAGCACCTGCCGCTGCTCCATAGATTCCCGAAATGAGTCCGATTTCTTTTATATTGAATCCTAAATCAACAAGCCAGGGTTTTATCATTGTTAATATTCCGATGATTCCTGAATAGAAAAATACGAGCAAAATAAGACGTTTTCCAATTCCTTCTTGTGTAAAAAAGAAATAGATGTCTTTCATCGTAATGACTTTGGCGGCTTTCGGTTTTGAGTGTTCTTTTGTTTTGTAGAAATAAAGCGGAATAAGAGCCAGAAGCACAAATAAAGCCAATCCTCCTAAAAGAAATGACCATCCAAAATAATGGTAAATGATAAGCAGAACGCCGCTTCCTGTCAGCGTTCCTAAAAATGTACCTGCCGATTGCATGCTGTTTCCAAAACCTCTTTCCTTTTCTTTCAAAATAAGAATTGCAAATGCATCGGTGGCGATGTCCTGCGTTGCAGAGGCGGTAAATGCGATGAGCATAAATACGATAATCGTTGTGAAATGGGTTTCTATATTTAGAAATGCGATGCTGAAAATCACAAGTGCATAGAAAAGTTCGGAAAATAAGATCCAATTTTTGTATTGTTTGAGATCGGTAGCGGTTTTATCTACCAATGGCGCCCACAAAAATTTGATAATCCAGGGTAGCTTTATCAATTGGATCAAGCCAATGGAGGTGAGCGAAAAATTCTCGGTACGCATAATCACGGGCATCACCGTCGAGAAAAAACTCATTGGAATGGATTGAGCCAGATATAAACTGAGCAGAGTGGTGTATTTTGTGATTGGTTTAGTTTGCATTTGCTGAGATGGTGAATTGGGTAAAAGAACAAGGAATGCTGGCTTTTTCTGCTCCATTAATAGCCATTCTATTTTTGAAGTTCACCTGCATCCCTTGTTCCGAATTATACACTAGTTTGTTGGGTGTTGAGTCGATAAATTAGATTTTGAAATTTAGAAATACACCATATTGAACGGGCTTCCCTAATTGAACATAAGATTTTCCGAGCGATTCGAAATAGAAAGCATTGTAATTGGTGTTGAGCAAATTTTTGCCCCATATTCCAAAGTCGAACGATTTTGTGTGGAGGTTTAGTCTGCCGTTCAAAATCCCGTAAGATTTCTGGAAAGCGGTATTTGCATCGTTCCAATAAAGCTTCCCAATTTGCTGATAATTGGCCGTTAGAGTGGCATTTCTTATGGTTTTTCCACTAAAATTCAAGGTGTAATTTGCCCCTATATTTGCAGTATATCTTGGAATATATGGAATCAGATTTCCGGAATAATCGGTGAGTGCATCACGTTGATAATCGATGAATTTGGCTTCATTGTAGCCATAAGTTCCCCAAAGTGTGATGTTTCTATTCAGCAAAAAGCGCATTTCCAATTCGATTCCTTTGCTTTCAGAGCGTCCTGCATTGTCCAGTTTCGACCCAACTCCACTTGTCAATGGTTGATAGATCTGCTGATTGGTCCAATCAATGTAAAAGAAGTTTAAGTTGGTAAGAAGTCTGTTGTTGATACAAACGGACTTAACACCAAATTCGTAATTGTAGCTTGTTTCGGGATCAAAAGTGCGTTCTTCTTCCGTTTCGAACGAAGTATTGAATCCGCCAACTTTGTATCCTTTGCTCACACTTGCAAAAAGACTGATGTTTTCCGAGGGATTGTAGCTCAATCCGGCCTTTGGCAGCAATTGATCAAAACTTAAATCACTTTCGAACGAAGATGTAGCGGTTGTAATTCCATTGGAATATTTCTCGTAGTCGTAATTCAAAGTGGTGGATTCGTAATCCGCTCTGAGTCCCAAAGTGATTTCCAATTTTCCGATGGGGTAACTGGCTTGTCCAAAAACTGCTGCTCCGCTCGAAGGTTGATCATACCATTTGATATAATTTGTTGGGCCAGGAAGATGATAAATTGCAATGTAATCGCTTCCGTATGTCAAATTAACTTCGTTGTTGCTTGCTTGTTTGAAGGCAAATACTCCGGCAATCCAGTTTAATTTTTTGGTGGTTTGAGAGCGAACAGTGAACTCTTCTACCCATGTATTTTCAGCTCGGTCTTGTGTAACCCAATACAAAGAGCTAGGACCAAAATCCTGATCAATTCCTTGAAAATCTTCCATGCGCTGAAAACTGCTCGAGGAGGATAAGATAAGGTTTGCCAAACGGTATTCCATTGTTAAACCTGCCGAAAAAAGACTTCGGTCGTAGGTGCTCACTTGGTTGTAGTTTACATCCGCTGTTTCTTGAGTTGCAATATCGTAAATGGCGTAAGGATAACCGTTTTGTTTGTGCTTTTCGTAGTTGAGCGAAAGAATGGTTTTGAATCGATTGGTTGGTGTATAAAGGAGTTTTAAACGTCCATTGAAAACATCAAATTTGTCGGCCGTTTTGTCCGTGAATACATTGGTAAAATAGCCATCGCTATGCGCATACGCTCCGCCAACAATCAAGGCTACTTTTTTTCCGAGTGCTTGGTTGGTGGAAAAGGAAGTTTTTACATGATTGTTTACTCCATATTCCAGTTTTAAACTAGCTGCGGATGTAAAACCAGGTTCAGGAGTGTAAATTTTGATAATTCCTCCCATGGTATTTCTTCCGTAAAGTGTTCCTTGTGGTCCACGCAATATTTCAATTTTATCGATATCGAAAAATTCAAAATTAAAGCTGCCTTTATCAAAATAGGGAACATTGTCGATGTATAAACCCACTGAAGGAGAATTGATGCGTGCGCCAATACCACGAATATAAATAGGAGTAGTGAGCCGCGAGCCATAATCGGGCATAAAAAGATTGGGAATGCGGGCACTTAATTCCGGCAATGAATTGATGTTTTGTTCCTGAATTTCTCGTTCAGGAATCAAAGAAGTTGCCGCTTGAATTTGCTGCAAATTGTCTTCTGTTTTCGAAGCTTGAATGATAATTTCCTTTAAACGAATCGTATCAGTTAACAATACTATGTTTTTTTGCGCGAAAGTAAAGTTGGTGAGCAAGGAGACAAGTAGGAGTAGTCTGTATTTCTTCATATGATTAATTAATTTAGTTTATGGCTGCAATTTTAGAGATCAAATTTGAGGAAAATCTGAAGTTTTGAGCTTTTGCATCAAAACGGGAGGCTACTTAATGAAGAAATCGAAGAAGCCGTGTGCTTCAAATTTGGAAGACAGTTTTTGTGAAAGAGACCATCAATCAAATTGTTGGATTGCTGGTTTTACAAAAAGCAGTAAATCAGATATATAGATTCTTGAATGTGTCGATTGATCTTCAAATCATCTTATCCGAAAAATAGAGAAAACAATCTGAATTCTGAAGATTCTGTTTTCTTGGATTGGCTATAAATTGCATCTATTTTTAATGGGCTTGTTCAAAAGGGCTTATTCGTCGCGATTTATAGCTTCTGATGGAAACTTTAGCATCACATGATGTTTGTTTTCTTGATAAAAATAGAGAATTTCGATTCCGAATAATTCCGTAATTTTTTTCACAATTGCCAAGCCCAATCCAAGCGATTTTTTCGAATCGCTTGATTTGTAAAAGCGGTGAAATAGTTTTTCGGCTTCCACTTTGAGTGGAGCTCCTGAATTGACAATTTCGAATTGCTGGTTTGTAAGCCGTATCTCAATGCTTCCGCGTGGAAGTGTGTGACGCACTGCATTTTTTATCAGGTTAAGAAATAGAATATCAGAAAGATAAGGATTTATTTTTAGTGTAACGTTTGGCTCAAAGGCTACCACCAATTCGAGTTCCTTGGATTGAATTAATTCTTCGTAATTTTCCAAATGTCGTTCGATAATATTTTTTGGGGAAACGGTTTCTATTTCAGGAAATTGATGGTTTTCGATTCGGGTAAGCAGAATAAGTGTTTTGTTTAAGCGAGCCAACCGATTGGAGGCATCGTAGCTGTCGGCAATGAGTTTGTAATCTTTTTCGGTCAAATTTTTGCTTTGCAAAAGCAATTCCAATTTGGCATTTATAATGGCCAATGGGGTTTGAATTTCGTGCGACGCATTTTCGGTGTATTCTTTCATTTTCAGATAATCGCCGGCTATGCGTTTGCTCATACGCATAAGTACCGACTTCAAATCGTCGAATTCCTGAATGTCGGTTATGGGCAAATCTAAATCGCCCTGAGCGTTTAGATCGAAACGATTTAGCTTGTCCAGAGTCTTGTAGAAATTCTTCCAAATTTGGTGGGAAGAATATTTATTTGTAATCAGCAGCGCAATAATCAAAACAATCACCAGCAGCGTCATCAATAGGAAAATATTGACAATGAGTTGGTCTGTTTCTTCCAATGGACGAATAATCCGGATTTCAAGAGCATTCTCTTTGGTGGAAGTGATAAATTTCATTTGGCGATAGGGCAGAAATTTCCCAACTTGTGAGTGGAAGATGAGTGTATCCTGAAACCGAACTGCGGTATCCAGAAGAGTCGAAACCGATTTGATAGGCATCACTTGGCACGCTCCAATATAAAATCCCGCATCAATTGAATGACTGTCGGGTTTTTGAAAAAAAGCCTCTTTCGCTTTTAGCAATTCATTGTTTATATATCTATCTACTTGTGTACGAAGTGTGTAATAAAAGGCGATGAGCGCAAATAAAAAGGTAAACAAAGCAATGGAAAGGAAGTTTAGACTTGTTCTTGTTGATAATTTCATCTCGCGGTTTTGTTTTTACCTTAAAGGATTATGAATTTCATTGCTAAGATTTCGGATTACGAAACGTCAAATTTATAACCAACTCCATAAATTGTTTTTATGTAATCGGTACAGCCTGTTTTTACAAGTTTGTGTCGAAGGTTTTTGATGTGGGTATAGATAAAATCAAAGGAATCGGCTGTATCCATATAATCGCCCCAAAGGTGTTCGGCTATGCCCGATTTTGTGATGACACGGTTTTTGTTGGAGAGGAAAAAAACCAGCAATTCGTATTCTTTTCGCGTGAGCAAAACTTCTTTGTCTTTAACAAAAGCGCGATGCTCGTCGGGAACAATTTTGATTTCGTTGAAATTTATTTGGTTGTCGCCACTGAAATGGATTCGGCGGTTGATGGATTTTAGATGCGCATTTAATTCGGCTAAATGAAAAGGCTTGGTGAGATAATGATCGGCGCCAATATCAAGTCCTTCAATTCTGTTTTCGAGCGATATACGAGCCGAAATAATAATAATTCCGGAAATAAGGTTGCGCTTTTTCACCAAACGAATAAGGTCCAGTCCGCTACCGTCGGGCAAATTGATGTCAACAATCAAGCAATCGTATTCATAAAGTTCTATTTTCCCGGCTCCATCTGCAAATGTATTTACCGCCTCGCAAATATGTCCTTCGTCCAAAAGATATTCCTGAATAGAATTTGCTAAATCTCTTTCGTCTTCGATGAGTAAAATTTTCATTTCCTTGGAATTTAGTTAGCCAAAAATACAGAATTTCCTTTGAGTGTTCACTCGCTTTTTTTTTACAGTAAAATTGGAGTAAATCTTGCTGTTTTGATCAATATATTTCGTTTACTTTGTAGAACTCAATTTTAGATCAAAAAAAATGGCAACGATTACCGCTCATCAAATAGCCTTGTGGATTCATTATTTCATAAGTGGAGGCTTTTTGATCAATGCTCTTTGGCTTTTGATTCGGGTGGCAAGAGGCACCTATCTTAAATTGCCCTACAATCAGTTGGACAAGACTTTGGCCTATCTCTTTATTGTCAATTTATATTTGCAATTGCTTTTTGGATTGATACTATCTACCAATTTAAGCATCTTTGGATACGATTATCAGAGTGCTAGTGGTACAGTGGCTTCTGTATCAAAACGATTGTGGCCTATCGAACACATTGTGTTGATGCTCTTTGCTTTGTTTATAGCAAATCTGGGACTTATTTTTTCGAATAAAAGCACGCTTGCACACGAAAAGCATCAAAAAATATTTATTTATTATTCGATAGCTATTTTATTGATAGCTACTTCTTTGGCTTCCATTTATCTTTTTTAATCCGTTCGTTTTTTCTTATTGGAGTAAATTTGGTTTGAATGCCAAAAGGAGGTAAGCCCATTGCGGAAAACGCTCATTTACCGATGGCCCCAACACAGCATCTTTATAATCTTCATGCGTTAGCAAAAAGGAATAACCTAATTCTAAACTAAGATTTTTGTTGAATTTGTGACTGAGTAAAAAATCGAATTCTTTGCCAATTTGGTTGCTTTTGTTTTCGGCCGGTTGCTGCGCATAAGCCAACGCATGAAAATACATCGCAAATGAGGTGGCTTTCCCGTATTTAAGTTTGATGTTCAAGTCGGAAATTCCATGCTGACTTTGGAATTGAGTGCCAGTTGCTATGTCCATAAATCCTAAAAATCCGTGTGCAACTGATTCTACTATTGTAATGAAATATTTATCAGTCAGGTTGGTTTCAGAATATTTTTTCCCTGAATAATGGTCGTATCCAACGCCGAGACTAAAGAATTGATACTCATATTTTAGATTGGCAGTGTAAAGATGCGCTTGATGCGTATTTCCTAAACTATTTTTGCCAAATTGATAATAAGCCGAGCCATTGAAATTGAAGCCTCCAAGATTAACTACCGGATTCACTCCAGTCGTGTTCAATCCATACGTGGTAATTGTTCCTGCTTTTTGATATCCGGCAAGCACATTTAATAGATTTAATTCAAATTTTGGATTGAATTTTTTCGAAATCCAAATCCAACTCATTGATTTGTAGTTTTTAATCAAATAGGGAGTGGCTTCCAAAATCGCTGTCGAAGAATTGTTCGCAGCAAGTCCGAAATCAATTTTTGTTCCATTGTGCTGATATTCAATAATTGCAGCATCATGAGCGGCACCTTGCATACTCCAATTACGAGTCGAAAACATCCTATTGTCGCCATATTCTATTGACTGTCGTCCAATTTTCAATCCTAATGTTGGATTGAAATGGTATTTAATCCAAGCTTCGTGCATCAATAGTGGTTTTGTGGAATTTATGACGAAGGTTTCTCCCCAAGCGCGTGCGTCTTGAAAGGAAAATCGAAGATCAAAAGCTTTGCTATTATAATCCAAAATAAGTCGACTTCTTTGCGAAATCACAAAAGCAGGTTCGGCCGTTTCGGGAAGGATATTTTTGTAGCCTTGGCGAATTTCTGTAAGGGTTCTAAAATCTCCACCAAGACTTATTTCTGCTCCATTGGGTAGTTTTATTTGGGCATGCAGGCCAAATGCGATGCAAACAAGTGCGAATGTTATAAACTGTTTCCTCATTTTTTTCTTTCGTATTTTATGGTTTAGTTGCTTCTAATTAATAAAAGAATATATCTCCCACGCTGGTGGAAAATAGTCTGAAACGTATTGTTTAATGCCGAGGTCAAAAATAAACCAATTTGTTAATTTAAAAACAACATGAAAATAAATTATTCTTTCGATCTAAATGCAGCGTAGGCCATTGATAGCCAGCCAATCATAAAAAGTACGCCACCAAACGGAGTAAAGTATCCCATGGCTAATTTTGCAAAAACGATAAGATACAAACTTCCGGAGAAGAAAGCAATTCCTGCTAAGAAGCTAAATCCGGCCCAGTTCAATAGTTTAGTTTGTGTTGGCCAAATTTTGTACGAAACAGCCACAAACAACAATGCCAAAGCATGATGCATTTGGTAGCGGACCGCTTTTTCGAAGGTAATGGCTGTAGCCGAATCCAAATATTTGGCTCCACCGTGAGCGCCCCAAGCGCCAAGCGCAACAGCCAAACCTGCTAGGAGGGCACCGCTTATAAAAAAGGTTTTTTGCATAATTCCAATTTATTTTAATGTATAAAAAATCTCAATCGAGCAGAATGGTTAAAGCCAATCCAAATCCTTTGGTTTGGTATTCGTTTTTACCTAATAAATCAAAAGGAGCATTGATAACTAAGATAAAATGCTCTGCCTTTTCGATAGCAATTCCTGTGTTCAATGTTAAGAGGTATGAATCGTCAGTTGGATTGCTGTAGAATTTGTAATTATAGCTGAGCGCAGCTAAGAAATTTACATTTTCTAAAATATAATAGCCGATTGCTGAATCTAAAAATACGCCATGGGTATGCCCTGCAATAGTTTCTTCGGTGTGTTTCTGAAATTGAGCATCAAAATCAAAACACATTTTCTCATTTATCTTATATGTAAAAATCAATCCGCCCACAAACGAAGGAGTCATTTCGTGTGCTGAATTTCGGCGGGCGTAAACTTGATTTCCCACCAATGTATTGTAACCACCTAAAATGCCCATACTTAAACTTCCTTCGAAAGGCAATTTGTATTTGGCTCCAAACCGGACTTCACTCACATCAACAGGCAAGGTTACTCCAATTTCAAAATTTTTAAATAGTCCGTATGTAAACCGAAATCCGGAAGTGGAAAATTTAAGGGTAGAATCGGCGGTTGAAAATAAATCCTGCCGATTCGAGTTGCTATCGAAATAATGATTGGACAATGCATAAGCGAAAAAAGGTTCAAATTCGATTTTGTTTTCGGCTACAGGCGTTGTACAAACGGCGCCAATCTTAGAGGCGGATAGGCCGCCAATTTGACCAAAAACAGGAATACTTATTACACCGATGAATAAAAGTAGTAGTTGTTTCTTCATATTGTAATTCATATTTAATTTGAAAAAAAAAGATTAGCTACCAATGGTAGGTTTCAACTGTTCTAAACGTTTTTATAAAATTTGTCAAATATAGAATCCAAACATAAAACATAGCAATCCCAATACCTAGGTAAATTGGAAGTAGTGCGTATTTTGGTATAAATGGGGTATGCCTCAATGCAATTCCCATTGCTACCATAAGTAGAATCAATAACTTGTCTTTCAGAATATGAAACTCCCAGATGCTTATTTTGGGGTCTCTATAAGACTTTATGCGCTCGATATTTTTGATGTTTAGTTTATGAAACACCAAATAAATTTTTATCAAAGCTAAAAACACGGCCAGTACAGTCGCAAATTTTAGTTGGCTCGAAGATAGAAATTCAATCCAGCTATAAGCTCTCGCTAACAGAATAAAACTGGCTGTTAGCCAAATTAGTCCGGTAATGAGTAAAAGCGTGTTTTGTTTAACTCTTGGCATGTGGCTTTTTATTTCTTTTAAACAGAAAAATATAGTAGCGAAAGCTGGCCAAAAAAAGTGCGAATCCAATTCCAATATACAATGGGCTTAAAAGAAATTTCGGGATAAAGGAGGCGTTTCTCATAAAAATGCCTAGGCTCATCATAAAAGCGATTAAGATGTAACTCGACCATTTTTGAAATGCCCAAATACAAACTTTGTTTTGGTATTGATTGATTCGTTCTATGTTTTTGTTTGCTAGCCCGGAGAATCCAAAATAGGCGATGGCGCTGCCAAGAATCAGCCCGCCAAAAATAGCAAGAATCATTTCTGATTGGGTAAGTTTAACAACCCAACGAAATGCAAGACGAATTAAGAATAAACCAACACCGGACCACAACAATCCGGAGATAAGAATCAGAACATTTTTAGAGGCTTTAGGCATATCAGTAAAAAATAGAACCAAGAATGATGATAAGCATTGCTGATGCCATGTAAAGAGAAGCCGCCTTAAATACTTGAAAATTTGACTTTTCGCTAGGAAAGACTAGGCTATACACCGCAAATCCGAATGATATAGCGGCAAAAATAAGGAGTATTCGTACAAAACCCCAAGAAAGTCCCAAAATAAATGCTCCCAAAGCAAATGCAAAGGCGGATGCGATGGTTGAAAGCGCAATAATCAATCGGGCATTTTTGAATCCGTATTTGGCTGCAAATGTGGGAATTTTAGCTTTGTTGTAATCCTCAAAATGACGCATATTGAAAGTCATAATATGGGTTGGAATCCAGAATAATATCGAAAAAGCCAGAAGTATTCCAGTCATATCTATTTCTCCAACACCCAAAACACGACCTGCCAAAATGGGCATTCCACCCGAAATTCCGCCCCACACAATAGACCAGGCCGATGTTCTTTTGAGCCAGATGGTATAGATAACAAAGTCGATAAACAAACCCATGAAAATAACAAATGCATATAAGGGAGATAAATAATAGGCCAAACCTAATCCGACTACATTCAATATTGTTCCGAAAATAATGGCTTCTTTTACACTGATTTTATTAGCCGGCAAAGGACGTTGATTTGTTCTGTCCATTATCGCGTCAATATCTCTGTCCCAAATCATATTGTAAACAGTTGTTCCGCTGATGGAAAAGAATAAACTAAGAATCATTCCTAAAGTTAATTCTATGCTGGTATATGGACAGCGTGAGCTGAAGAATCCTGTAACGCCAGTTAACAACAACAAAAATGTTTGTAAACTTTTGATCAGTTGCCAATAAATTTTCAGTTTGTTCTTAAGTTGGTTTAGCATTGGTTTGTTTTTGAACAATTCAATTATAAGCGCCGAGTGCCGGTGCTTATAATTGAATTGTAAGTTTTAGTATTTGAAATCTTTTTTATTCCAAAGTGATTGTTTCTGTTGGAATCGGTTTTACAAAATCGCGTGCACATCTAAATCCGATATTAAAATCGTAATAGTCTGGCCCTGCACTATTTCTTCCCCAAACAAACAGATCGTACTCATAGTTTGTAAAACTTCCACCGCGTAGATATCTGTAATGAACATCAGGATAATCGTCGCCTACCCACTGCCAAACATTACCGCCCATATCGTAAGCACCACAAGGGCTTCTGTTGTCTTCGGTTTGATAATCACCGTATTTATTTCCATTGTAGTATCCTACTGGCGCTGTTCGCGCGATATTTCCTCCCAATAATTTTTGCAAGGCATTTTTGCTGCTTCCATAATTGGTTATGTTTGCGCTTATATGATCGCCCCAAGGATAAGCTCGGGTATCTGTGCCTCGTGCCGCTTTTGCCCATTCTTTTTCTAAAGGAAGGCGGTAGCCTTTAAAATCGGCATAGGCTTTGGCGCCAAACCACGTTACCATTACAACAGGATGGTTTTCAAAACCTTTGTCAACGACGAATTTGTTTTCGATCAGCTTTATCTGTCCTCCGGGTTTGGAATAAGGGAAATGCAAATAATTTCCGGCAGGAATTTTCCATTCGTGCAAATAGCCATCAAATGGATCGCCGGGATGCGCTCCCATTACATTTCCATTTTCCAAGAAGATGCTTCCTTTTGCTAAAGCTGCATTTAAATATTCGGCAAATTGCTGATTCGTAACATGTGTTTGCATGATTTCGAAATCATAATTTATTTCCACCACTTTATTGTGCATTCCGTAATTGAATATGCCTGCAGGGACAATTACCCAACCATTTGGATCAACGCCAGTGTTTACAAATTCGATTTCGGTGTTTACAATGGGTTCGGTAGAGCAACCATAAAATGCTATTATTAAGGATAATAAAAGTATTTTTTTCATTTTACACCTCCTTCGCTATTGAATTCATTATCTCTTCGAATATTCAGTACAGGATTTGATGTTCGTTCAAGCTCAAGCTCGCTGTTTTTGGCCTCTTTTGTCCAAGTACCTTCTCCTTTGAACAGATCAAAAAGTTTCCAACCCAAGAATATAGCCATCATTACCAACAAAGAACCCAATCCAAAATCGGCTAAAATCATGGTCGTATTCATTAATCCCTGTTGAGCAACAGATTCTGGTACAAACAAAGTTTTCATCGAGAAAATGGTCATTGAAGCAAAAGCTACATCCGAACCAATTATCATGATCCAGCCAAACCATTTTCGGGTTTTGCCTTTCATTCCAACTATATCGGCATAATACATCAAGATAATTGTTGCAATTATCGCAGCCAAAATGTGCCAATGTCCGGTTAATGTGATGCGTTCTTCACGAGCCGGCCAAACGCGGAAAATCTGCTCTAGTTTCACTGCCATAAAAATTCCAATTCCACTCACGGTGAAATTCATAAAAACCATTTGCCAAGTAGGACCAAATTTCAATGGGTCGCTCAGAAGAGCTTTTAGCTTTTGAAATAAGGTCGGGTTGGTATAGCCCAATGCAATGGAATTATCGTGGATAAGCTTTTTCCAACTGAAAATAACCAGCATTAATGCGGAAAGCATGACTCCAACGGAACCGATGTAAATAAAAGTATGAGCCAAATGAGTCCAAACTACCGACCAAACTCCACCGGAAATAATTAAAGTACCAATAATCATTAAAGGCATCGCAATTTTGTGAAAAAGACCTTTAAACTCTAACCAGCGTCCCACAATTAAAGTAATTGATACCGCAATTAATGTGAGCATAATATGCAAGTGACCGATAATCGCTTTTTGCAATCCGGTTTTGTCAGGATTACGAATCAGATCTTCTGCCAAAAAAGTCTCATGGCCATTCGCCCAAAACGATCCTGTTACGGCACCAAAGCCGGCAGAGATAAGCATGGCCACTGTCATCACAAAGAATGCCATACGTTCCATATCCATACCGCTTTTGAAATGAGCAAATGCTTTGTCGGTTACGTAATATTCTTTTTTCCATGGATTGAGGGCAAATGCAAGCATTATCCCGGCAAAAAATACCAGCGATTGCCCGACCAAGAATAATCCGTGAAATGTGAAATTGTGTCCCCAATAGGCAAAGCCAAGGCCAAAAACCATGGCTGTAATATAGCCTACAGTTACAAGCATATTTATGTTTTTTTGCTCGTGCTTCCGCATTGGAATGATTGAAGTCATCATGTAAACTTCAATAGCAACAACAGCCATTGCAATGGTGTGATAAAGCATGATGATTCGGCCGGCTCGTTCTGCTGGATTCATGTCCATGCCCAGCCATTTGACGGTCAAATCGCGTATTCCCCATTCAACCATTGGTCCTGATAAGGTGTTGAAAACAGCCGTTACAATGGAAACCAATGCAATGGCCGTAAGTATCAGTCCTTTGGTTGACGTGAAGAGATAATTAAATCTATTCATTGTTTGTTTTTTTAGAGTATTTGTAAATAGTGTAAAAATGTTTCCTACTTATTATGAAGATGTTTCATAAATCCATAAGTGAAAGCCAGAGTCATAAGAAAAAGAATAGGGGTGAGAATGGTGAAAACAAGCTCTGCCGTGAAAATTCCTAATAAAGGTTTGCCAGCACCCAAAAATGCAAGTGCAATTCCACCAATACCGATAAGAGTTCCGCCAACCGTTACCCAAATAAAGCCGCTATTAACCAATTTTTTTGAAACAAGGAGAATAGGGATAAAGAAAATGGTTAAACCAGCTATACTATGAAAAATTGGATAGATGAACTTTGCATTTAGAAGCCCTAAGTTCAGTAAGACGATTAACAAAAACCCCAAGACCAATAATCCCATATAGGCTTTTGCATACTTTTGATAAAATTCACATACGAGTCCTGTCGCGATGCCAAAAGGAATAAGTGTGGCAACAATTTTAATTTCAGGACGAGCGAGCACTGCAAAATCAAACAAAATAACCAAAACTCCCGCTACAAAAAGTACCGCAAATGCAGTGATGTAATGGAACAAAAAATTCTGTTTTACATTCGATTTCTTGGCTGCTTGTAAGAATCTGAAAATGAGATAAACAGCAGTTAATCCTGTCAATAAAAGAAGGGCTTGATCCAATAATGTTGTTTCCATAATATTTTGAGTTTAGTTGATTAAACTATAAAGGTACTTAATTGTTTAAAAGAAAACTCAATTAACATTTTATTGCTTATTGAGTCTTGTTTTTAATCTTTATTTGATGTTTTCTTCTTGCGTATCTTCTACCAAGAATTGTTTGAAAACCGGTATTAATAGGATTACTAGCAAACCAACTGACATCATGCCGCCCACTACCCATTCAAAAGATCCTCTAACAAAATAATTCCAGAACGTGGCCGAAGCGGAAAGAACTGTCGCCATCAATAATGTATTATAAGCCCATTTTTTTCGTAAGAAAACAAAAGGAACCATCAATATCATTAAGTAAGAAGCAATATAATTTCCGTAACCGCCAAGGAACAGTGCTATCGTATTTGGATTGTAAACAGGACTTGCTTTTTTAACCACAATGGATTCTACTGTTTTGTCTTTGTGTACGATATCGATTGCTTGATTGGGTTTGATTGAATCCATTTGTGCTTGCGAAATGGTAGTCAATGCAAGGGCATCATAATAATCAAGATTGGTGTATTGATTTCCGAATGGATTGTCGTGACGATCTAAATTTTCAACCTCATTCAAATATTCCGGTATAAATTCAAAATAACGAACACCATGTTGTGCATTCATAAATACCATTCCAGATACAACACCAATTGCTGTGTAAACTACGGTCTTTAGTAGTTTATTAATCAAGCTGTCTTTGTCCATCAATAAGAATGTAAAATAGGCTAGCAAAGCAATTGCCATTATCCAAAGTACTGGTGGAGTTAAGGTTACATCAGAATCAGGTGGGGAAATTCCCGGAACAGGCCCTTGCGAATAATCAGATACGATGAGTACCATCCAAGGAATAAACATAGTCATTCCCGCAACTGCTGCAATTCCAGCAATTCCGAGTCCTGTGGCTCTTGCTTCCAAACTACCTTTGTAAATTCCCCGTGCAACGACTAGCAATAAAGCTCCACCAAAGGCGATCAATATCATCCAAATGCCAAAAGTAGCACCCAAAATAGGTACTGCGGTATAAAAGTCAGGATCCAATGGAATCAATCTGCCCATTACTGCATGAAGAGCAAGTTTTAATGTGGTCATGGCTTGAGTAGGCGCAATAATCATTAAATAAAATCCAACAACTATGGCCACTATGGTGGCGATTATTCGTTGATTTTTTGTCGTTTCTTTAAACATGATTTTTTTTAATTTGATTGGTTTATAATTAGAAATAGTTCATTTGATAAATGTGTGTTTTTTATGTAAGTAAATANNTATATAAATGTTTTTTCTTCCCATTCCGTAAGTAGCTTTTTCGCACTTGGGAAACACAAATAAATTAGGAGACAGGTTGAAACTAGAGGCGCTAATAAGAACATTGAAAAACGTCCCTTTTCCATAATATTTACAATAGCCAATGAATAGCCTGCTATTATTGACATTATCGCGGCCACAATTCCTAGTGGAATAGTAAACGATTTACGTTGAAGAACTCCAAAACTTAAGATCAGCCAAGCTGCAGATGCAAACCAAGTAACACCAAAAACAACTGCATACATTCCTTTCCATACATCGTTGTAAGTGGTAGTTTGATATTTTGAGATAATGGCAACACCATTCATATAGCTTAATACATAAGCCATACCAGCAAGAAACAAGAAAGCAAGCACCTTTCGGTTAACTTTTCCAATATACATTATGCCAAACCATAATATGGTTGCAATAATAAATACTGGCATAGTTGCCGCTGGTAAATCGATGCTTTTGGCTGGAATGGTAGGAAAAAAGCCGGCCAACATTTGCAGTGCAGCTGCCAATGAACCATAGCGCCAACTCCATTCTTGTTTTGTTATGAAACCATAAAGCACGGCACCCCATAAACCGCTTGCCGCAATGCCTAGCCAACCAAGCATTGAACTTGTAATCATTACTGCTAGTGCTTCATCTGGCCTTCCTCCAGCTATTTTCCCATGAACAACTAGCATATAGTTCTCGGCCAATAGATAAAATAAAAGTAATCCCGTAAAAAAACCAATTACGGAAATACCAACGC
>DMBV01000019.1 GCA_003445975.1 Bacteroidales bacterium | reverse complement strand
GAAGTGGAAGGTGTAATCATCACATTGGATCGTGAAGAACGCAAAATGTCGCTGGGAATGAAACAATTGATTCCTGATCCCTGGACCGACATCAAAGGAAGATATCCAATCAATTCTAAACACAAAGCAACTGTTCGCAATTTTACCAACTTTGGAATTTTTGTAGAATTGGAAGAAGGCGTTGACGGATTGATTCATATTTCCGACCTAAGCTGGTCGAAAAAAATTAAACATCCTGCCGAATTCACAAAAATTGGTGAAATTTTGGAAGTGATGGTGATGGATGTGGATGAAGAAAACAGAAGACTTTCTTTGGGTCACAAACAGTTGGAAGAAAATCCTTGGGATGTTTTCGAAACCGTTTTCGGAATCAATTCTATTCAAAAAGGAACCGTTATTTCTGTAAACGATAAAGGCGCAGTGGTATCTTTGGCCTATGGTGTTGAAGGTTTTGCTCCTTCTCGCCACATGAAAAAAGACGATAACTCCTCAATTAAAGTGGACGATGTACTTGATTTTAAAGTAATTGAATTCTCAAAAGAAAACAAGAAAATCATTTTATCTCATACTTTTAGTTGGAAAGACGACAAAGCTGAAAAAGTAGAAAAAACAGAATCGAACGAATCAGTTACTAAAAAAGCAGCTCCAAAAGCGAAACGCACAGCTCCTAAAAAAGTAGTTGAAACCAACGAAAACAATACAACTCTTGGTGATATTGCCGGTGAATTGGGCAAATTAAAAACCGAAATGGAAAAATCTGAAAAGAAGAAATAATTCTTTTTCTGATCGATTCAAAAAAAAGTCTTCCCAAAACGGGAGGACTTTTTTTATGTATTAAAGGCTTCTTGAAGTGCCAAAATAAGTCGCTTTTCTTCCGTAACAATCCCTGCATAGGCTTTTGCAACGCGTATGATTGCTTGAATGCAAAGTTCCTTTACTTCTGGTGTAAATAATGCTTTGTTTTGAGAATAAAAATATAAAAAAGATTCCAAAGCAACTTGTTTGGAAGTGGATGAATTCAAATCATTGAAAAAACCCGACTCGGCCAATAAAGCATTGAAATTTGCAATTTCTTGAGAAGAATCGGGCAAATATTCCGAAATCAGTTGGCGTGTAATCTTGTGAATTTCTTCTATTTCTTCGTCTTGTACCTGACTATCTGATATGGCAATGGCGTAAAGCAATTCACCAAAAGCAGTATAAAACCGATGATTGATCATTTTATTGACTTTGAATGGCTAAATATACTAAGTTTTGGCTCTAAAATAAAAAAAGCGATCATTTTTAATGGATCGCTTCTTTCAAGAAAAATATTCAAAGCTTAAAACAAGCCGCCTTGCTGATATATTTCCATCTGCACTTCATAAAAAGGATTCGCCTGGATATGTGTATTTTTAGTCCGATTTTCTATTTTACCTGTTTCAAAGTTGATCCGAATCTGATCGCCATTGTTTAACGATAATCCATCGACAGAACGATAGGTGAGAATTGGAAAAGCGGCATTGATGGCATTTCGTTCGTAAATAGCACCAAACGATTCGGCAACAATGGCTTGAATTCCCAACGCGACAAAACAATCGACTGCTTGTTGGCGTGAACTTCCGCTTCCAAAATTCTTCGAAACAAAAACAATGTCGCCTATTTTTGCTTTTTTTGCAAAGTCTTCATGTCCTTTCAAATTATCCAAAGTATATTGGCCCATTTCGCTTATTTCGGTGATGGCCAAATAGCGGTTGTGGAATATCATATCGGTGTCGATATTGTCTTCATCAATAAACCAAGCCCGGCCTTCAACAATCTTTGGTTTCTCAATTATTTTCTGTTCTTGATGTGCTTTTTGCATCCGCTCCAGCTTTTCTTCAGGATGAAATTCCAATGGTTTTTCTGGAATGTGGTTTTCATCGGTAATATAACCTGCAATAGCCGATGCCGCAACAGAAGCCGGAGAAGCCAAATAAACACTTCCTTTGCCTTGTTTTCCCGGAAAATTTCGATTGCCGGTACTAATGGTAATTTCGCCCACTCCATTTTGTCCAACCTGTCCAGCAGCACAACCGGCACAACCGGCATTTGAAATAAGTGCGCCGGCCGTTTTGAAAATCGAAAAAAGCCCTTCTTCCATCGCCTGTCGCCATACATCGTCGGTGGAAGGAACTATCTTTAAAACTACGCCGGGTGCCAACTTGCGCCCGTTTATTACTCTGGCTACTTCGCGCAAATCTTCAATTCGCCCGTTGGTACAACTTCCTACAAAAGCGGAATCAATTTTTATTTTGGCTTGCTCCGGAATAGCAACGGTGTCGTGTGGGGCACCCGGAAGTGCTACCATTCGTACAAATTTTGTAGCGTCTATTTCAATCACTTGGCTGTATTTTGCATCGGGATCGGCAGCAATTTTTTCTAAAGTCCCGCCGCTTGCTCTTTCAGAATAAGCCATAATTTCGTCGTTGGGAGGGAAGAGAAGAATAATCACACCCATTTCTGTTCCCATGCTGGCAATTGTAATCCTGTCCGAAAGACTCATTTGGTCAATCAATTCGCCATATAATTCAACGGAATAGCCCAGCAAGGAGTTTGCGCCAAATTTGTTCAAAAGATTCAAAACAATGTCTTTTGAACTTACATTTTTTGGTGGAAATCCATCGAAAATTAATTTGATAGATTCGGGGACTTTGAACCAAACTTTCCCGCGATTGAATGCCGCGGCAATATCCTGATCGCCCATTCCTTGACCAAATGCGCCGATTGCACCCAAAATATTGGCGTGCGAATCGGTGGTTACGGCAGTAGATCCAGGAACCACAATTCCCTCGTTGATCATCGTATGCGTGCCTATTCCATGATCTATATCATATACTTTAATGCCATTGTTTCGCGCCCAAACACGAACAAATTGCTGATTTACAGCATATTTTTGATCAGAACCCGTTGGGTTTGTATCGAATGTAAAAAAAGTTTTTGAAGGATTTTCAATACTTAGCTTTTTGTCGATAATCGTTTTTACAACATTTGGTCCTCCAAAATCGCGAGCAGCACGTGCATCTATTTCAATGTCAACAATATCACCGGGTTTTACAAAATCGTATTTGGAATGATTGGCTATAATTTTTTCAATTAGATTCATAAATTTAGTTTGTTTTTGGGTTCGACTTTCATCCTCCAATTTTCAGTCGGTCTTTAAATGGAAGGAAAGTCATAAAGTCGCAATGATGAACCAGATAAGCCTCAGTGGTTCTTTTGATCATATTTCCCTCGTCGGCATGAGCAGCAATGATATGACAAACTTCGGCCGGAACACCGGCCTGTTCAGCAAGCGAAACGCCCGAAAACGGATGACGGAGATACTTTCCATAGTTTCCCTGAAGTACTTTTCCATTGTTATCAAGTTCATATTCAAGAAGTTTTCCTACATCGGCCAGAATTGCTCCGGCTATCAAAACATCCATGTCCACCTTTAACTCGCCATGATACATCTGGTTTATTTTTTCACCGGCATCGCGGACAATATGAACAACGGATCGTTTGTGGTCCATAAAAGTTACTTTTAGATCGGGGCCAGCCAACAAAGTGAAAGGAATGCGGTTTAAATCTTGGGCAGTTAAAACGCTTCGTTCCAATGCCAATTCCCAGGTTTTGGCTGTTTTATTGCGCAACTCCTCATTCTGAATCCAATTTAATTCGGGCCAAAGTGCGAATACTTCTTCAGTCATAGTTTTCTGTTTTTTAAAAAATCATTCAATAAATTGATATTTAGCTTAATAAAAGAAATATGTACAAAATCTGACCGCTAAAAAGCATTCCATTTTCAGACCAATACAGTTTCTATTTTGGTAGATATTAGTTCAATTTTTCAATAATTGCATCGGTCATTTGTTGGGTAGAAGCAGCTCCCTTTTCAATTACATTGGGTCGTCCAACCATTTTAAGCATATCGTAGGTTTTTACTTTTCCTTCGGTAATTACTTCGGCAACGGCTGCTCTAATTTTTTTTGCAATAGAGGCTTCTCCAATGAAATCGAGCATCATGCAAGCCGATTCAATCATCGCAATTGGGTTTACAATTGAAACGTCGTATTCGGCATATTTAGGAGCAGAACCATGAGTTGGTTCAAAAACACCAATTCCGGAATCAGGATTCATTTGGGCAGAAGCGGCAAAACCTAAGCCTCCAATCAATCCGGCAAATCCATCGGAAACGATATCGCCAAACATATTTCCGGCAACAATAACTCCATAGTTTTCAGGATTTTTTGTAAGCCACATCATTTGAGCATCTATATTTGTATTCCACAGCTCGATCGTTGGATAATCGGCTTTCTGTATTTCTTGAGCCATTTTATACATCATGCCCGAAGTTTCACGAATTACATTGGGTTTTTCGCATAAAGTAACAGATGGGTATTTGTATTTTTTTGCATGTTCAAAAGCAGCTCTCAGAATTCGTTCGGTTGCTTTTTTTGTAAAAATACGGGTGGAGATAGAAATTTCTTCTTTGGGCGTATTTCCAAAATTTTGAACAAATTTGGGATGAGTCATCATTCCATCATACACCAATTGTGGCGGATTTGTCCATTCCACACCGCCATAAAGACCTTCCGTATTTTGACGAAAGATGACGGCATCTACCAAAGGTTCTTCAATCTGATCATTTGCTCCTCTTCGCACGAAATTGAGCGGATTTCCGAGATACGATTTTGTTGGGCGTATGCAAATATCCAAACCAAAATGCTGGCGAAGTCCAACAATAGGGCTGGAATACACCAATCCTTTCGTTCTCAATTCAGGCGCCAATTCGTTGAAAGCGGCCTCTTTGGGCTTTGAAGTAATGGCTCCAAAAAGTGCAATTTTGTGTTCAGCAATCAGATCGAGTGTGCGCTGTGGCAATGGATTTCCCTGTTTTGTCCAGAATTCCCAGCCGATATCGCCTTCAATATAATCTGCCTCAAAACCAGCAGCTTCTAATATTCTCAAAGTTTCTTCCAATACCACCCGGCCAATTCCATCGCCGGGCAAGCTTACAATTGTTCTTTTTGCCATTCTTTTTTTATTTATTGATTGGTTCAAAAGTAGCGAGTATTCGTCGTTTTGCCAACAGAATTGTCCGATTTTCTAACATTATTTATAAAGAACAAAATAACATTTTTGCTTGATATCGATCAAAACGCAATGGCGACTTTAAAAGATAGGAGAGAAGCGGCATTATTTTATACTTTTGCAAAAAAAATCGAATTTCAATATTTTCAATTGTGAAGGATTTTCTGAATCATACTATATTTAAAACCATTGCTCAAATTTCCAATGAAATGGGTGTTGAAGCCTACGTGATTGGTGGATTTGTTCGCGATAGCTTTCTGAATCGTCCATCTTCAGACATTGATATAGTAGTGTTGGGAAGCGGTATTCAAATGGCAACGCAAGTTGCTCACGCATTGGATTCGAGTATTCAGGTGAAGGTTTTTAAAAATTTCGGAACGGCCATGTTTCACTTTCGGGGCGAAAAAAACTGGGAAGTAGAATTTGTAGGCGCCCGAAAAGAATCGTATCGATTGGATTCGCGCAAACCAATTGTCGAAGATGGAAGCTTGGAAGATGATCAAAAAAGACGTGATTTTACTATCAATGCGTTGGCTTTCAGTCTGAATAAAAAGAATTTTGGAGAGCTGATTGATCCATTCGACGGTTTATCAGATATGGAGCAGAAATGCATCAAAACGCCACTCAATCCCGACATTACCTATTCTGATGATCCATTGCGAATGATGCGCGCCATTCGATTTGCCAGTCAGTTGAATTTCGAAATCGAGGAAGAATCATTTTTGGCTATCAACCGAAATGCCCACCGCATTCAAATTGTTTCGAAAGAAAGGGTAGTGGAGGAGCTGAATAAAATTATTCTAAGTCCAAAGCCGTCGGTAGGTTTTGATTTACTTGATAAATCAGGTTTACTTGCCTATGTTTTTCCTCAATTGCTCAAACTCAAAGGCAGCGAAACTGTTAATGGAATTGGACACAAAGACAATTTTTACCATACGCTCGAAGTTTTGGATAATCTCTCGTTGCATTCGCCCGATTTGTGGTTGCGCTGGGCTGCCATTTTGCACGACATTGCAAAACCAGCTACAAAACGTTTTGTTGAAGGCCAAGGGTGGACTTTTCATGGACATGAATTCAGAGGAGCCAAGATGGTTCCCAAGATTTTCGATTTCTTAAAACTTCCGATGAACGAAAAAATGCGTTTTGTTCAAAAAATGGTTCTACTGCATCTTCGACCAATTGTATTGTCGCAAGAAATTGTAACAGATAGTGCTATTCGACGGCTGCTTTTTGATGCTGGCAACGAGATTGATGATTTAATGACGCTTTGCGAAGC
>DMBV01000169.1 GCA_003445975.1 Bacteroidales bacterium | reverse complement strand
TTGTAAATTTCGAGTAAAGAAATGTAATACCGTTTTTTTTGTAATGTGCAGCTTTAGATAAATCTATTTCACCTCAATCGCTTTCAACATACCGGTTTTTGGATCGATCGAGAAAATAGTCTTACCGGTGCCTATGGCCTGTAAAACACCCAATTGCGGAATTATAAACGTTTCTTTTGAAAAGTCGGCATTGTTGAAATTGACCCAAACTCTGGCTGTTTCTGGAATTCGATAAAAAATTCCTTCCACTTTATCTTTGGAGCTTTGCTTTTTTAAAACATCGGTAATTCCATTTGTTTGAACCATTACATTTACTCTTTCTCCCGATGTTGAAGCTAAATCGCTCACCCCGTTTTCTTTCGAAAATTTAAAAACTGGATATATTTGCTTTGATTTATCGCCTTCGGGAACAATAAAATAAGAATATTTCTCTTGACTCTCGAGGTGTTTTCCTTTAAACAAAGCCAAATAGTCGCTTTCCAATTTTATCAATTCCTTGTTCATCATTTGAAGCGTTTGAATTGGATAGCTTACTTCTTGATAGCCCGACAACAATTCTATTCGGTTTTTCTGAATATTCATATACATGGAAGCAGCATCCTGAGCTCTTTGTTCCATCGACTTTTCTACCGATGTCCGGTTGAAAACCACATCTTCAATGCGTGTAGTATCTACAGTCATTCTACGGACAATTGTATCCACCCGAGTAACTTGATTTAAATCAGCATGGTATTTAAAGTCGCGTACAAAATCGGCTTTTTGCAATTCTATTTGGGTGGCTCTTGCTTCTTGATTGGCCATTGTGATTTCGTCCATCCCTTTCAGAATGCCATTTTCTTGCAACAACAATAAGAAATTACGGTCAATTTTACCTGAGCGATCACCGAGATTCAAAAAATACACGGCATTTGGATCGGCTTCCACAAAAGAACTCAGGTGAATACTTTGGATGCTGTAAGAAATTTCTTCTTTGCTGATAAAATCAGTCAATCCTAAAACCTGTCGAGCATAATTGGCATAAGGGCCGGGCAAACTGATTGTTTTAGTTGAGATGACATCCACTTGCAAAACTACGCGAGGCAAAGAATAAAAAACACCATTATAGCCCTGATTATCAGTGTTAGAGCTTACTTTTATCGACATAAACTGAGCCTGAGCAGCTGTAACAAAAAAGAGAAAAAACAGGAAACACAATTCAACTAACTTTTTCATAACAATCAGTTTTGAATTTTAACTCGTAAAAAAATCGAACACGTTTCCCAGTGTACTGGTGGTGCCTTTGTAGAGTTCTGTATAGTAGCAACTGGTACAAGTAACAGCAAAAAATTTTTTATTTTGTACATCAAATATTTTTGCAAAACGACCGCCCACGGTTCTTATTTCTTCCGTTTCATATTTCGTATTTCCACATTTTGGGCAAACATATTTTTGCTTCATAACTTTCAATCTTAAGTGATAGAAAGCAAAGTTAAAAATAATTCCGTCAAAAAAAAACCTATCTCACAAACAAGAGTTCGCGGTATTTTGGCAAGGGCCAGAGTTCGTCATCTACCATCAATTCCAATTTATCGATGTGTTTTCGAATTTGTTCCGCACTCACCCGCACTTGCTCATCGTAAGCAATCGCCTTGGCTTCTTCATCTTCCAAACTATTGGCTTGTTTGCGTTGTTCGGTCATCTTATCAACGCCGCGTTTGATTTCAGAAATATGATGCGAAATGGCAGTTATTATTTCCAATTCGTTTTTCGAAACTTTGCCATAGGTTTGTAAATCCAAAATCTCCTTCAATCCTCTCACATTTTCTATCAAAGTATTTTGATAACGAATTGCAATTGGAATGATATGGTTGGTAGCCATATCGCCCAACACGCGCGATTCAATTTGTACTTTTTTGGTGAATTTCTCATACCGAATCATCATCCGGGCTTCAAGCTCCCGTTTGGTGAGTACATTGGTGTCTTCAAAAAGTTTGATTATCCGTTCGTTGACCCAGGTTTTTAAAGTTCCGGGAGTGGTTTTTATATTCACTAAGCCTCTCTTTTCGGCTTCTATGGCCCACTCTTCGCTATAATTATTTCCTTCAAACCGAATTCGTTTTGAAGCGATGATGTATTTTTTGATGATTTGATACACGGCGTCTTCAAATTCAACGCCTTGCTCAATCAAAGCGTCGTATTCTTGTTTGAATGTGCTTAATTGTTTGGCCAAAATAGTGTTCAATACCAACATTGGTTTGGCGCAATTTGCCGAAGATCCCACAGCTCTAAATTCGAATTTATTCCCCGTAAACGCAAAGGGAGAAGTTCTGTTTCTATCGGTATTGTCCAACAATATTTCAGGGATATTTGGCACGTTGATATTCAAGCCCGCTTTCAATTCCTCGTTTAAACCCGATTTATCATTGCTCGCTTCTATTTTATCCAAAAGGTTGGTGAGTTGAGTTCCGATGAAAACGGAAATAATTGCCGGTGGAGCTTCATGTCCGCCCAATCGCAAATCGTTGCTTGCCGAAGAAATGCTGGCGCGAATTAAATCCTGGTATTCGTTTACGCCCATCAAAACATTGACCAAAAAGGTGATAAATCGAAGATTTTCTTTTGGATTTTTTCCGGGCGCAAACAGATTGTGTCCTTTGTCGGTGGCCAACGACCAATTGTTGTGTTTCCCACTCCCATTGATATTGGCAAAAGGCTTTTCATGAAAAAGAATTTCGAAATTATGATTGCGGGCGGCATTTTCCATCAAATACATAATCAACTGATTGTGATCGACAGCAATGTTTACCTCCTCGTAAACCGGTGCACATTCAAATTGATTTGGTGCTACTTCGTTGTGGCGTGTTTTTACCGGAATACCCAATTTATGACCTTCGGTTTCGAACTCCTTCATAAATTCCTTAACTCTTTCCGGAATGGTACCAAAATAGTGATCGGAAAGTTGCTGGTCTTTCGCCGAAGCATGACCAAACAAGGTACGTCCGGTCAAAACCAAATCAGGGCGAGCCATAAACAAAGCACGATCGACCAAGAAATATTCCTGTTCCCAGCCCAATGTAGCAAAAACACGATTGATATCGCCGTTGAACAATTTACAAACAGCTTTTGCAGCAATATCCAAAGCAAACGACGATTTTAAAACCGGCGTTTTGTAATCCAAGGCTTCGCCTGTATAGGAAACAAAAATGGTTGGAATGCAAAGTGTGTTTCCAAGAATAAAAGCCGGAGATGTTGGATCCCAAGCTGTATAGCCACGTGCTTCGAAGGTATTTCGGATTCCGCCATGTGGAAAACTAGAAGCATCTGGTTCTTGCTGAATGAGTTCATTGCCGCGGAAATTTTCGATGGCTTTCCCTCCTGCTTCCGGAGTAATAAAGGAATCGTGCTTTTCGGCCGTGGAACCTGTTAAGGGATGAAACCAATGTGTATAATGAGTTGCGCCTTTGGCAATGGCCCATGCTTTCATCGAAGAAGCAACTTGATTGGCCGCTTCGCGTTCTATTTTTGTTCCTTTTTCGATGGCACTCATCACCTTTCCAAAAGATTCGTCGGTGAGGTATTCCTTCATGGCGGAATGATTGAATGTCATTTCGCCAAAATATTCGGAAGGTTTTTTGGTCGGCATTTGATATTCTATTTTCTTATGCCTAAAAGTTTCTGCTATTGCTCTAAAACGTAAATTTTCCATACAATGATTATGATTAGAATGCTTGGTATCGGGAAGCAAAGATAAAGGAAATGTATTTTAAAGCGATTGGCGAAGCAGAGAGTTTTGAAAAAATATTAACATTTGTAAATATGCAATCCTAATTTTAAAAAAATACCTCTTATAAATATGGTTTTCAACTTATTAAACGATTCTACTTTCTAGATAAATCATAAATTCGTTCAAATCATCAAAAACAAAGTCGTGAACGGCCAACAATCGATCTTTCGAAAAATGGCCATTCGCAATCAATGCACATCGGCTTCCAATGGCATTGGCAATTTCCAAATCATGAAGTGTATCGCCAACAAAAAGGGTTTCTTCTACCAAAAAACCGCTTGATTTTACAAGTTCCAAGGCCAGTAGGCTTTTCCCAAAGGCCAAATGATTGTCGATTCCTCTCACTTGCGAAAAAAACGAACGAATTCCTTTGCTGCTCAGACTTCTTTCTAGGGCTTGATGCTCCATGGCCGACAAAACCATTTGGTTGATTCCGGCACTTTTGGCCATTTCGAGCACTTCAGCAACTTCGGTAAAAAGTCCACAATCTTCCAAATGAACAAAATAATGATCCATAAATTCGTGACCTACTTTCTCAAATGGTATTTTTTCAAAATCGAAACCTAAACGGGAATAGTAATCTTTGACCGGAAAATCAAAAATCCGTTTGTATTTTTGGCACGATAAGTCTGGAAGCGAATACTTGGAAAGCAACGTATTCATCACTTCAACGCACATTTTCACATCGTTCAGAAGAGTGCCATTCCAGTCCCAAATAATTTGTTTTATTGGAGCCATTTAAAACTTTCTGATTTTATATTTTCTTCGATATGGTCCAAAAAGGCTTGCATCATCGTTCGCAAAACAGCATTGTTTACATCAAACACTGTTTCATTGATGTTCTTGATAGGCAAAATATGCAAAGAGGTTGCGCACAAAAAGGCGGCATCGTAAGTAGAAATAGTTTCGGGATTCAAGTTCGTATATTCCTCTAAAAGAGCTTCTTGCTTTGCTATGTTCAATACTTCCAATCGAGTAATGCCCGGCAGTATCAATTCTTCAGCAGCAGAAAAAAGAGTTTTGCCCTTTATAAAAAAAACATTGGTATGCGTTCCTTCGGTAATAATTCCTTCATTATTTAGCATCAACGATTCATAAACTCCGGCTCTATTTATTTTACTTTCCATGCTTGTTTTCCACTTTCTCCGCAATATTTTTCGTGTTGGATGCTCGCGAATGGCTTCAATAAAATTAAGAGAAACACCTTGCTGATAATTCAAAGGCGTTGGATAATTAACCGGAATGGCGTAATACAACACATTTTCGCCAAATACCTCGAACCGTATGTTTGTATCAACTAATTTGTTTTTCCGAATGAATTTGGCGAGTTTCTGCTCAAAATCGGTTTTGTCAAGTCTTATTTTAGAATGAATTGCATTCAAATTATTTTGCAAACGCGCCCAATGCCCTTCCCAAAAAAGCGGAATGCCGTTGATAAGGCGAACAACTTCATAAATAATTGTACATCGAGTAGTCTGACAGTTCGTTAATTCAGCTCTTGGAAGAATTTGTCCGTTGAAGCTGATTGTTTCCAGTGCGTTTTGCATTCTATATTTTTCGCAAACTTAGCAAAAAACGCATTATCGCGGAGTATGATTTGCCCCTCGTCCTTTAAATTCGCGTAATAAATGTTTGCGAAATTCGCTTTCTGCATCGTTGAGCAGGAGCAATTTCTTCGCAGAAATGACGCTCAAAAACTTTCCTTGGTATTCTTGAAGTAATTTTGACATTTGAGTCAGGTGCTTCGAATGAAACTCCAACAATTTTCGGGCTTGTGCTTCGGAAAGATCTTGTTCGTTTTCGGGAAAGGTGGCTCTATAATTGCGCATTTCAACCGCCAAATCATCTTTTCGTGCTTCAAGACTACGATAGAGAGGCCAAAATTTTTCGGCTTCTTCGGGTGTCAATTGCAGTTTATCGGTTAGAAAGGCTATTTTTTGTGAGCGATACCGTTCTTCAACATCCACGCGATTTCCTTGCGAAAACACGTTTAAGGAAAACCAAAAACTTAAAAAAATCAGTGCTATTTTATTCATTTTTTTATCGATTAGGATGCAGTAATGGATGCCATTCCTGCAAATTATTTTATTTCGTTGTCAATGTAAATATCTATTATCTCTTCTGTCGAAAGTCCTTCCATGTGTGTTAAGACATCCAATTCCTGCTCGTTGATGGCCAGATTTTCGGTCGTAAATTCCAATTCATTGTAGATCATCTGTGCGTCGAAATTTTCGAAATCATTCAATGCCATCAGTTCATCAACGGAAATAGTAAAATTGTCTTGCTTAGAAATATTGGCATCAAAAACAAACAGCCAAAGCGCCAAAATCAAAAGCGCTGCCGCGGCAAACGATCCTGTCCGAATCCAAGGCATCCAGTTTTTATGTGGTGTTTCTGCGACTTTCTTTCGGTCGCGTCGGCTTATTACCGAATCGGAAAAAGTATCAAAATAAGTGTTGTCAGGTGCTTTAAAACCTGCATTCAATCGGGCTTTGGTTAGCCGATTGGAAATATTTTGCTCGCTGTTATTTTCTTTTTTCATGCATTTACTTTGACTAATGTAATTCAAAATCGTTTAATCCTCTTTAAAAATTTTNNTTTTTGCGTAAAAAATCAAAAGTTTCGTTTGTAGCAATCCGATAAATCCAAGTATATAAATTGGAATCGGAACGAAATCCAGCAAGATTTTGCCAAATCTTGACAAAGGTATTTTGAGCAATATCATTGGCATCATCATGCGAATAAACCATCCTTCGAACATGCCAATACACCCGTTCTTGATAATTTGCCATCAGTACACGAAAACCCAATTCCACTGTGGGCGCTTGGCTAATGAGCTGAATTATTTCTTGATCGGTGTAGGTTTTCAAGGGCGTTTTTTTCGTTCCTTTTTGATGGATTAGTTTGAAAAAGGTTTAAACTGAAAAAAAATAATCAGCCTAGCTTCTGTTCCATCTCCGCTTTTAGATTTTCAATGGCTGTCCTTACGATTGGCTTTTTGAACGTTTTTTCGGTATTGATGATGAGTTGTCCCAATTTTAAAGATGCATCGTCCGATTTTAATTGGCTTGCAGAAGTATTGATCAAACGGACCACTTCTTCTTTGGTATTCGCGATCTGATCCCAAACCGATGAGCTAATGTAAAGCTGCTGAGAAAGATTGTGTTCAAATTCTTCGCGTATGGATTGAATTAGTCGCGTTTGCAACTGAAAAACAGTAAGCCCCGATTGATTTTGGCGCAGAATTAAATTGGCAGGAGCAATTCGTTCCAAGTACAAAACCATCCTTTCGTAGGCTTGCAACCGCAATGGGGTGAGCAATTTCACATTCTCTTTTTTTGTTTCTCCAATCAGAATATTTTGCTGCTGTTCAGAATGCTTGTCGAACACTTGTTTCAGAACAAAATAGGCTGTAAAGAATACCACCAAAGAGGGCAAAATGAATTTCAGAATCTCCAACAGCATCATAAAAATGTTTTTAAATTGAGAATTCAAAAATAGGAATTAAAAACAAGCCGTCTCAGAATTTTTTAGGAAATCGCTTTTTTCAAAAGCGTAAGCATCATCGATTTATCTTTTCCCGAAACAGTCAGAATCAGCTCCAAAACGCTCGTCCGACTAATGCCTAAATTCTTTTCATAAAACGAAAGCAATTCGTGGTTTTCTTTGGTAATCCTAAAACCAGTATGTATCTTTTTTTCTTTAGACATGGCCTATTTTTTTGAAGGATTGAAATACGTATTGAGCAAAGAAGCGCGGTAATTTGAATTGTTGAGCCCAAGCCCGGTCGATTTATTGAAAACAGCATGTTTGGCACGGCCTTTTGCTTTGGCAATAAAAACTTCTGAGCCAACCCAAGTAACTTCGCATTCCGTTCCGTTTACCCAAACGGTGTCGCCTACCCGAACGTCGCTAAGCATTTTTTGAAGCTGGCCCAATTTGGATTTGCAGATTTCGTATTCTTCGGTAATGGACGAAAAAATGGCCGCATCGCCACCCAAATCCGGATGATACCGCCTTGCAAGCTTGCGGTATTCGGCTTTCAGTTCTTCTGCTGTTTTTAAATGATCGAAAAACATATATTTTTTTTACAAATGTAAAACAATGTCAAACGTTTTGCAAACGTTTTGCAAAAATTTTTTCACCTATTTTTAAAACCAAGAAACAAAGGAGCTGGAATCGGCCTGATCGATTTGGATGTTTTTATATTCGGGAGCATTAATAATATCCGATAATCGAAGGGTTAAAGAAATTTTTATTAAGTTTACAGCAATTTAGATAGTCTCAAGCATTGAAGAGGCTATAAACGATATACTATATGAACAATTATACAATTTCATGCTTCCCTAACCAAGAAGACGGAAAGGCNNGTCGAATTATTGATCTACGAGGCAACTATGATTGATTTGAGCATATTGCAATACCTCATTTCGCTAAAAAAATCCGAGAAATTACTTCAAAAGACCTTCAAATTTTCTTTCGAATTGGACGAAGATTTAAATGAATTGATGAATCAAGTGGGATTTAAAAATATAGATGATTTAATTTAGCATTACAAACAACTGAAAGAGAGCCAAGACAATGACCACGTAATTTATTTTTGGATAAATGGAATGGCTTTCAAAATTGACAAACAATTCAACACAAATGAAGAAAACGATTTTAATTGTTGACGACTCCGAAAGCATTCGGAAACTGGTGCAATTCAATTTAAACAATGCCGGCTACTATGTTCTGGTTGCCAACAATGGGCAAGACGCCCTGAAATTTTTCAATGGAGAAACCATTCATTTGCTATTGACAGACTTACACATGCCTATTATGAACGGCATTGAATTGATTAAAGAAGTCAGAATATTAGATCATTACAAGCATATTCCCATTTTATTTTTAACAACAGAAACGCAAATTTCAATCAAAAAAGAGGCGAAAGAAGCCGGAGCCACTGGATGGATCGTAAAACCTTTTGTGTTTGAAAACCTGATAGCCACCATTCGAAAAGTGCTAAGATAAAAAACGTAAATTATGGACAGTTTAATAAGTGGTTTTTTAGAAGAAGCACATGAATTAATTGGTGATTTGGAAGATTCTTTGTTGAAATTGGAAGAACAGCCCAATGATAAAGAAGCGATTAATCGTGTATTCCGAGTTATGCACACATTGAAAGGAAGCGGCGGAATGTTTGGATTTACTCTGGTTTCTGATTTCACGCATCATTTGGAAAATATCTATTATAAAATTCGCAACAACGAAATCCAGCTTACAACGGAGATTTTAACGCTGACCCTAAAATCGGTTGACTTAATTAAAGCACTTTTGAAATCGCCCGAAATGAACTCGCAAGAAACCAAAAACACCTACAAGCTTTTGGTGGAAGAGATTAAGAACGTTTCGAATGGCACACAAAAGACTCAGAAATCAGAAAGTCCACCAAAAGCAAAAATCAGAACCGATGTCAACCCCGGAGAAGGAGAAAATACCTTTTATATTCATTTCCAACCCGATGCCAACATCTTGCTCGACGGCACAAATCCTTTGTATTTGATTGACGAACTAATTTCTCTTGGGCAAGCGATTGTAGTTGCAAACACATCCGAAATTCCCACGGTCAACAATTTGGCAACTGACCATTGTTATGTATCATGGGAAATTTTGCTCGCCACCAATGCCCATATTCAGGACATTTCGGATGTATTTATTTTTGTGGAAGAAGAGAGCAAAATTGAAATTCAACTNNGTATTTTCAACCATTCGCGTTTCGTCGAAAAAAGTAGAAACTTTGATGAACCTCGTGAGCGAAATGGTTACCTCGCAAGCCCGCCTCAACTTATTGTCAGACCAGATTAAAAGCCCGGAATTGGCAGATGCCATAGAACATTTAGAAAAACTCACAAGGCAATTGCGCGACAATGCCTTCGAAATTTCGCTAATTCCAATCGAAAGCATGGTAACTCGTTTGAAGAGACTGATACGCGATTTGGCTTCGGAACTAAATAAAGAAGTGAATTTCATTGCCGAAGGAACCGAAACCGAGTTGGACAAAACAATCATTGAAAATTTGAACGATCCGTTGATGCATATTTTCAGAAACGCGATTGATCATGGTATTGAAGATGCGGAAACCAGAAAAAAAAATGGAAAAGCAGCAATTGGAACAATCAAGCTAAAATCATTTTACTCTGGCACCAATGTAATCATCCAAATTATTGACGACGGAAAAGGAATCAATCCGGAAGTGATTCGCCAAAAAGCCATAGAAAAAGAGCTCATTTCTGAAGATGATATCTTGAGCCAAGCGGCTATTTTCGATTTAATAACACAGCCAGGATTTAGTACTGCCAGTTCAATAACGGATATCAGTGGCCGAGGCGTTGGCATGGATGTAGTGAAAAAGAACATTCAAAAGATTCAGGGTGAGTTGCTTATAGAAAGCAAAGCGGGACGCGGAACAACTTTTACACTTAAACTTCCGCTAACGCTTTCGATTATCGACGGCTTGATTGTGAGCGTTGAAAACACGCCTTATATTATTCCAATCCAGAATATCGACAAAATAAGGCCAATCACTCATAGCTATTTGAAGGAAACTTTCAACAATACAATTGTTTTGGACAACGAACAACTTCCCTACATCTATTTAAGAGAACGCTTTGCAATTTCGAGCGCAGCGCCAGCAAGAGAGCAGGTAGTTGTGGTTTATTATGAAAATCAAAAATTGGGAATCGTGATTGATAAAGTTGAAAAACAATCGCAAGTGGTAGTAAAATCCATTGGTCAAAGATTTCATCATTTGGATATTATTTCTGGCGCGTCCATTTTAGGAAACGGAAAAGTTGCTTTAGTATTGGACACCAACAAAATTATCAGCACAATTGGAAAGTAGAATAGAGGCATAAACTGTTTTAGTTTAAATGGAATTTGCCTGAACGAAAGAAAAGAAACAAAAATAAAAAGTTCATCAAATAAAATACTAACTACAAAAAAACAGAAAAGCAACATGTTTATTTCTATTTACAGAATGATAAATGGACAAAAGCAGCTTTAGGTTTTTATTAAAATATAGTATAAATGAGAAAATTAATTAAGGATATTAAGATTTCGCACGGCATAATTTTTATCACTGTTTTAGCGATTTCCTTTATTGTTGGTTTGTCGGCAAACAGTTTGTACAACTTCAGAAAATCCAGAAATTTTATCAGCGAGCTGAAAAATGAGCGGATTGAACCCACCATAGAGCTGTTCAAGATCATTGATGCATACGGAATTACCATTGTTGATGTAAGCAATAAAGTGATTCACGGAACTATGGGATGGGAAGAAGGATCCATAAAAATTCGGAAAACCAGGGGTGAAATCAAAGAAAGATGGGCACATTTTTCGTTGCATATTACTAGCGAAGACATCAAATCTCAGGTGGTCAAGATAGATGGATTGATGCAAAAAACCGACCTCATTCTCGAACGCTTGAACAATGTTTTACAAACGCACAATCAGGCGAACTTGGAAAATATTGTTGTGAACGAAATGTATGCATCCATTGAACCTTTAAACCAAGCGATTCGCGAAATTGTGCACTTGCAGGAAGCCTTCATTGCACAAATAAGTCAAGAAAGCGAAAATTTATATGCCGCCTCTTCCCTGAAAATCATCCATATTGGAATTACAACCGTGTTGCTACTCATTGGATTAACAGCATTTATCACACTTACTATTGCAAAATCGTTGAAAAAAGCGACCGCGAGCATTAAAAAAATCGCTGCAGGCGATTTGAGTGTTGAAATAACCGATTATGGAAAAGATGAGATTGGCAGTTTGATGCACAATATCAAGTCTTTAGTTGATAATTTGCGGCCAGTCATCGAAACGATCATTGTAGCGGCGTCCAATATTGCTCAAACCAGTCAAGAAATGAGCAAAAACAGTCAGGAGATTTCGCAAGGAGCCGCAGAACAAGCGGCCTCGGTGGAGCAAATGGCCGCTTCGATGGAAGAAATATCTGCCAATATCATTCAAACTGCAAAAAATGCAAAATTGACCGAACAGATATCCGTTTTAGCCGGAAAAGAATTCGAAAATGGCCGGGAAAATATTGATACAACCGTCGTGTCGATGCAATCCATTGCTTCCAAGATTTCGATTATTGATGAAATTGCGTTTCAAACAAACATACTGGCCCTCAATGCAGCCGTGGAAGCAGCTCGTGCGGGTGAACATGGCAAAGGATTTGGCGTTGTAGCAGCAGAAGTTGGAAAATTGGCCGAACGAAGCAAAACGGCAGCTGCCGAAATTGAAGCCATTTCGAAGAGTGGAGTTGATTTGAGTTTAAAATCCAAAGATTTACTCGAAATTGCATTGCCCAATATAAATAAAACTATCAAATTGGTGAAAGAGATAAGTGTTACGAGTTCCGATCAAAGCATTGGTGTTGACCAGATAAACTCCGGCATTCAAACGCTCAATCATGTTACGCAACAAAACGCTGCTGCGAGCGAAGAAATGGCCACCGTAGCCGAAGAATTAGCTGCTCAAGCCGATCAGCTTAGCAACAGCATTCGTTTTTTCAGTATCAGTAAAGACAAGAAACCCAAAGAACAAAAAAAACCGGAGCAAAAGTTTTTAAAACCAAAAACGTATTCAAAACCGGCAAAACCGGCAAAACAAAGAGGCATTCATTTAGATTTAAATACCAAAGACTATTTGGATGATGAATTTGAGACTTTTTAATTTATCGTCCGAAATAAAAGCGTTCATTAACAAGAAAAAGATCGACCTAAAATTGCAAAAATGAAGAAATTAAATTCATATTTAACGTTCAAACTAGGCAACGAAATATTTGCCACCAATGTTTCCCATGTGCTTCATATCCTAGGCATTCCAGAAATTACCAAAATGCCAAATTCTCCGGATTATATTATGGGAGTTATGAATTTGCGCGGACAAGTTTTGCCCGTAATCGATCCACATCCAAGATTTAAAATCGAATCGAAAGAACAAACGCAAGACAGTTGCATCGTTGTTTTGGAGATTCAAAACAATTCAGAAAGCTTTCAATTGGGAAGCTTGGTGGATGCCGTTTTGGAAGTGATTGAAGTGAGCGAAGACCAAATTCTTCCTTCGCCCGAATTAGGTGTAGAATACAATGCCAGATATATTGAAGGTGTTATTCATCGGGGCGAAAAATTTATATTGATTTTAAATGTAACACAAGTGTTTTCGGAGCTAACAAAAGGACTGTAAATTAGTTGTATTATTTCTTTCGAAAAAAATAGGTAACCATAATATATTCGGAAATGAAAAAACTCAATGTCACAAATCAATTAATCTTGCTTATGTTTACCATGGGGCTGATGGGAACAGGAGTTGGAATTTTTGGAATTCAGAAAATAGCCGAAAGCAATGCCAATTTGACGCTGGTATTGGAGCAAGCATTTGTACCCTTTCAAAATCTTAAGAATATTGAAAACAGATTGTTTATCAATATAAATAACGAACTTAACAAGGTAATAAATAATGAAACAACAGCCGTAACAGCCCTCAACCGCATCGAAACAGAATTTGCTGCAAGCGAAAAAATGCTCGGAAATTTTGCTAAAAATCCAAACTTCCCGGAAGAAATATTACCCCATAAGCGAATACAAGACGAAATTCAAAAAGCCAAGAACCACATTCAAATTTGGGGCAGCTATCAGCAAAGGAATCCTGAACAAGCCCAAAAGTATTTTTTCAATATCGAAAATTCCTTCCAATTGCTTCAAATCGATTTTGAGAAATTGATGGCACTACAAATACAAAAAGCGAGCAATATAAATGAAGAAAATCAGGAAAATTTCACCAGAGCAAAAATTTATTTTGCGATCATACTGTTTATTGGATTAAGCGTTTCGATGGCCATGGCACTCACTATTTTGATTGGCATAAGAAAATCGTTAAAAAGCACCATCAAGCTTATCCGAAAAATTGCCTCCGGCGATCTTTCAACAAAAATAATTCGGCGAGGCGGTTCTGATTTTGGCGAACTTTTCGAAAATCTACGCGATTTGTCCGACAAATTTACCGAGGTGCTCGCCTTGTCTCAACTGACTGCCAACAACATTAGCATTACTGCTGAAGAGTTGAGTTCGGGAGCCCAATCTATTTCTGATGGAGCAAACCAACAAGCCGCATCGGTGGAAGAATTGGCCGCATCGATGGAACAAATCAACAGCCGAATTCAGGACAATACAAACAACACATTGGCCACTCAGAAAATCACTTTGAAAGTGGTAAAAGACGTGGACTTAGGCAGCCAAAACGTAAAACTCACTGTGGAAGCCATTAAAAGCATCGCAGCCAAAATTTCCATTATTGGCGATATTGCCTTTCAAACCAACATTTTGGCATTGAATGCTGCGGTAGAAGCTGCCCGTGCCGGCGAACATGGAAAAGGATTTGGTGTTGTGGCTGCAGAAGTGGGGAAATTGGCCGAACGAAGTAAAGCCGCAGCGGTAGAAATAAATAAATTATCACAATCGGGCGTAAGTTTGGCAATGGAATCCACAAGAGCTATTACCGATTTTGTTGCCGGAATTTCCGAAACATCCAGCTTGGTTTCAAAAATAACGGTCGCCAATCTAGAACAAAATTCGGGCATTCATCAAATCAATCAAACGGTTCAAATGCTCAATCAGATTACGCAACAAAATGCAGCAGCAAGCGAAGAAATGGCCACCGTTTCGGAGCAAATGTCGGCACACGCTCAATTGATGAATGAGAGCATCCAATATTTTAAATTTCAATCGAAAGAAAATGCTTCAGTCAATAAATTTTTAAACGCGAACAACAAAGTCTAAAAAACAATGACCTATAATCCCCTATCGGTTTATAAAGCGGAACTTGATCAAAGCGACTTTGTTCGGATAAGCAGATTTATTGGGCAAAATTATGGCATAAAACTTCCGGATCATAAACGGATAATGCTACAAGGCCGATTGATCAACCGACTTATAAAATTGAATTTTGAAAGTTTTAAAAAATATACTGATTATGTTTTTTCGGATGAGGGAAAAGTTGTAGAACTTCAAAATATGATCGACGTTATTTCGACCAACAAAACAGACTTTTTTCGGGAACACTTACATTTTGATTTTCTAAGAAACAAAGTTTTGCCTGAATTTGTAGAAAAAGGGCAATCTCGGAATCTAAATATTTGGAGTGCAGCCTGTTCCAGTGGCGAGGAAGTGTATTCGTTGGCTATCGTAGCCGAAGATTTTTTTGGCGATAAGGCAGGTTTGGACTATTCTATTTTAGGGACCGATATTTCGACACGTATGCTGGAAAAAGCAAAAACGGCCATTTATCCTGCGAATGCCATTTCGGCTATTTCGATGGAAACGAAAAAAAAATATTTCCTGAAGAGCAAAGACACCAAAGCATCCAATGTGAGAATAAAACAAGAATTGCGATCTAAAACAACTTTTTTGTGGCAGAACCTGATGGAAAATGATTACGCTATCAATCAGACCTTCGAAATTATTTTCTGCCGAAATGTGTTGATTTACTTTTCGAAACAAGATCAAATGCATGTCATAAATAACCTAAGTCAGAAATTGAAATCCGGCGGATATTTATTTTTAGGTCATTCCGAATCGATTTCACATTTAAATTTACCTTTAATAAGTGTTAGCCAAACCGTTTTTCAAAAACAATAAGCTCATGAAAAATACCAATTTAGAAATTCTCCAAACGGAAAACGAAAATTTAAAACGAGAAAATCAACAATTCGTTCAGCAACTAAAACAGCTCAATGAACGATTGGAAGAATCCGATGCCTTCAAAAGTCACTTTTTATCCAATATATCCAACGAAATAATCAATCCCTTTACCTCTATATTAGGGATCTCGCAAAATATTTTGAGCCTTGGAGCGAATGAAATTTCACAAATCCATGCCATGACTACGCTCATCTACAGCGAAGCCTTCGACCTTGATTTTCAACTCAGAAACATATTTGCCGCTGCCAAGATAGAATCGGGAGAAATCACTTTGGAAGTAGTGCCTACCCATATCGAAGTGTTTATGTCGGACATTCTGAATAATTTGAGGAAAAAAGCAGAAAAACGAGCATTAGTTTTCAATTCCGACTTTCACTTTTCTGAACAAACATTTGCCACCGATCCCGAAAAACTCAGAATGATTGTAGTGAATCTTCTTATGAATGCAATTACATTTTCAGAACAAAAAAACTGTATCCAAATCGTTGCAACATCTTCTGAAAATGGTTTTTCACTAAGTATAAACAATATAGGAAAGCCTATACCCGAAAAAGATTTGAAGGTGATATTTGATCGATTTAAGAAACTCGACACCAGCATCAATTCGGTAAATATTGGTCATGGGTTGGGATTGTCTATTATCAAAGATTATCTCGACTTGATGAAAGGGACAATCACCGTAGAAAGTAGCGCCGAAAAAGGCACCACCTTTACGCTGGTTTTACCTCCTTTGGAAAACGAGCACGATAATTTATTGATGGACGACGAAATGCTATTTAACTCAAGCAATTCGGAACTTTTTTAAAAGAGGCGGTTTATGCAGTCAAATCTATTTATATATCCCGGCAAATTAGAAGTTGCAACCAATCCAACCCAATTTACCACAATTTTGGGTTCTTGTGTTGCCGTTTGTCTGTGGGATACTAAATTAAAATTTGGCGGAATAAATCATTTTATGCTTCCACTTTGGAATGGCGAAGGACTTGCTTCGCCAAAATATGGAAATATTGCAATCGATAAATTGATAACTAAAATGATTTGGGCAGGAGCCTCTATCGAAAATATGGAGGCAAAAGTTTTTGGCGGCGGAAATGTAATCAACACAACTTCAAATTTGTATAATATTGGAGAAAGAAACATCGAAATGGCTTTCTCAAAATTGAATGAATATGGAATTCGTGTTGTAGGATCGAGTACGGGCGGAAAAAAAGGTAGAAAAATATTGATGGACTCCTCCAATTTTAAAATTTTGCATAAATTTATAGAAAAACAAAGCTTCTGATGGAAGAAAAAAAACCTATAAGTGTTTTGATTGTAGATGATTCATTAAGCATGCGAAATATGCTTGAGAATTTTCTGTTGAACGATCCGAACATTACAATTATAGGCAAAGCCGAAGATCCTTACGAAGCCGTTAACATTCTCAAAAACAATGTCCCCGATGTAATCACACTCGACATCGAAATGCCCAAGATGGATGGATTGACGTTTCTAAAAAAAATCATGGCACAACATCCAATACCGGTAGTTATCATTTCCAGCTTAACAAAAAAAGGAGCCATCGAAACCATCAAAGCACTTGAATATGGTGCTGTTGAAATTATTTTAAAACCCTTTGTTAAAGAAGGAAAAAAAGAAGAAGGAATTCAATTTATAATCGACAAAGTAAGAAGCGCCAGTATGGCCAAAGTAAAGGTCAGAAGCCCACAAAGGTGGAGCGTGCCGCCAAAATATTCGGCCGATGCCGTTTTGGCCAAAAGGCCAAGTCTTCAAGACAAATCCATCAATCAAAGAATAATTGCGATTGGAGCCTCCACCGGCGGAACAAATGCAATCCAAGAATTGCTTCAAAATTTACCACTTTCCACACCAGGTCTAGTAATCGTACAACACATGCCGGTTGAATTTACCAAAGCCTTCGCCGACCGACTGAATCAATTTTGTACTATTTATGTTAAAGAAGCTGAAGATGGTGACATTATTCAAAGCGGTGTAGCTTTAATTGCTCGGGGCGATCAACATTTATTGGTAAAAAAACAGGGAAGCAATTTCGTGGTTCAGCTTTTGGATGGTCCATTGGTAAACCGTCACAAACCATCGGTTGATGTGCTTTTCAGGAGTATGGCCAACAATATTGGAGCACAAGGAATTGGTATTTTACTCACCGGTATGGGCGACGATGGTGCACGCGGATTGTTAGAAATGAAAGAAACAAATGCCATCACCATTGCACAAGATGAAAAATCCTGCATTGTTTTTGGAATGCCAAAAGAAGCCATTAAGTTGGATGCACAAAAATTTATTTTATCTTTATCCGAAATTAACAACTTTTTAACTCAATTACACAGCCAATAACCGAATCGAAAATGATAAAAAATGCCAAAGTTCTAATAGTCGACGACGACAGCCTAGGCATTCGCTTAATGCAAAAAGCGCTTGAAGGAAAAGAATACAAAATAGCCACTGCTACCACTGGGAAGACAGCCCTGACCAAAGCGTGGGCGAATAACTTTGACATCATAATCTTAGACATAAAATTACCCGATATTGATGGATTTACGATTTGTGAACGATTAAAACAACATCCGGCAACTGCAAATGTTCCGGTGGTATTTCTTACCGGACTGAACAACAATCACGATGTAGTAAAAGGTTTTGAAGCCGGAGCTGTAGATTATATCTCGAAACCATTCAATGCGGAAGAATTTACAAAGCGTGTTGACAATCATCTAAAACTCAGAGATTACGCCAAAAATTTAGAGGAAAATGCTAAAATTTCGGAAGATGCCAAGCAAAACATCAGCTCCTTTATTTCTTCGCTTGCCCATGAATTGAAAAACCCACTCAATTCCATCATCGGATTTTCGGAAATTTTACAGGGAAAAAATATTTCGGAAGAGGAAAAAGTGAGCTATTTAAGACATATAAACGGAAGTGGACAAGATTTGCTGCACTTGCTCAACGATTTGATAGACCTTGCAAAAATTGAAGCCAATCAGCTCGACCTCCACTTTTCGACTATTTACCTCAATTCGGAATTGAAAGATCTTCAGAAAAGCTACGAAGAAAAACTTTTTAGAGTAAGAGGAGAACATGTAAAACTCGCTTTGGACTTGGGAAACGACGATCCTAACTTTACGCTTTTTACAGATATTGTACGCTTTTCTCAAATTTTCTACAATCTTTTGGACAATGCCATAAAATATACCGAAAGCGGCACCATAACTTTTGGATATCAGCTTAAAAGCAACAAACGAATTCAATTTTTTGTTCGAGATACCGGAATGGGAATGAGCGAAGAAGAATTGGAGAACGTATTTGAAGAATACGACCAGGCTTATAAAAAAATGAAAATTACCAAAGCCGGAAAAGGAATTGGATTGGCAATTTCCAAAAAACTCACCGCTCTATTGAATGGCGAAATAGGTGCCAACTCCATGCCCGGAAAAGGCTCGGAATTTTACTTTTCCTTGCTCCGTATTCAAGCCGACTCCGAAGAAGCAAAAGCATTCAACAGCAAAGAAAAAGTCTATCACTGGAAAGGCAAAAAAATCCTTATCGCGGAAGATGTGCTCGTAAATTATCTTTTTCTTGCGGCTTTATTTAAGAAAACAGAAGCGGAACTTGTTCACGCACGTGATGGATTTCAAGTTCTTGAAATCTTGGACGAAACCACCGTCGATCTCATCTTGATGGATATGATTATGCCCGGCATGGACGGAATCGAAACCACAAAAAAAATCAGATATATTTATCCTCAATTGCCCATCATTGCACAAACAGGCATGACCGACCGAACGGAAAAAGATGAAATTTTTAAGGCCGGATGCAACGATATTATTAGTAAACCCATTAAACCTCGCATTTTGTTAAATAAAATTGACCGTTTTTTCGATTAAAATAAATACACCATGACAAGCAAAAACACTATCCTTATTGTTGACGACATTCAATCCAATTTAATTCTCTTAAATAAAATTCTAACTGACGAAGGATACCACGTAATCTCTGCCAGCAACGGTGAAGAGGCCATTCATTCGACAAAGGACAACAATTTCGATCTAATCCTTCTCGATATCATGATGCCCAAAAAAGATGGATTTATGGTCTTTGAAGAATTGAAAGCAAACAAAAAGACCGCTTCAATTCCCGTCATTTTTATTACTGTAATCAACAACGATGCCGATACACTGAAAGCCTTTGAAATGGGCGCAGTGGATTACATCACAAAACCTTACACACCAACGGAATTAAGAATACGGATCAAAACACAAATCGCGCTCGTGAACGCACAAAAAGCCAATCAAAATCAAGCAGATGATCTTTTGGACGAATCAGACGAAAGTCATCTTTCCTTTTTACAGAATGAAATAATGAATTTGAAAACCCAACTGAAAGAATTGGAATTTGCCAAACTCAATGAAAAAGAGAAAGACAAACTCGAACGTATAAACACAGAAGCCATCGAAATTGTCGAATTTTTAAGTCAAATACGTAAAACAGCGCATTAATTTCCAATATCAATCGGTTTCATCTTTTAGTGTTCCCACCAAAATAATTCTTTTTAATAGAGCCATTCCTTCGATAGAATTTCTACTTTTGCCAGCTTAAAATTTAAACTGCAATGAGCTTTTTATCGAATCGAATAACTGCACTAACTATTTCTGCAACGTTGGCAATGACTTCCAAAAGCCGTGAGTTGAAAGCCCAAGGCTTCGACATCATTAATTTAAGCATTGGCGAACCCGATTTTGACACGCCCGATTTTATCAAAGCAGCAGCCATAAAGGCAATCGACGAAAATCACACACACTATACGCCCGTTCCCGGTAATCAAGAACTGCGCGAGGTGATTGCCAAAAAATTAAAACGCGACAACAATCTCGATTATTCTGCAGATCAAATTGTTATTTCTACTGGAGCAAAACAAGCCATTAGCAACGTCCTTTTTAGCA
>DMBV01000168.1 GCA_003445975.1 Bacteroidales bacterium | reverse complement strand
GCAATAACCACCAAAACAAACGTGATGATAAAAGCAAGGACCCCAACAAGCGTTTTATTTATTTCAAAATGCTCTTTTAAGAAATTCGCCACAAAGTGCGAAAAATGCAAGCTTGCATAAATACCCAAAATTAACGCTGCTAAGGTGGCCAATTCAATAATCAAACCTTTTGAAAACCCTTTGTAAACAAGCCATACAATCGGGATTAAAAAAATAATATCAAGTATTCCCATATTTCTTAATTCGTTTGGTGAGTTCGGTAGCAAAAACAAAAGCGTTGAGCTCGATATTGTCGGAGCTTAAAATACTTTCTTTGTCGCCTTGCCACCACAGTTGTCCGTCGTGAATAAAACTAATGTGATCGCCCATTTTCAAAACAGAGTTCATATCGTGCGAATTGACAATCGTTACCATATTGTATTCTTCGGTGATTTCGGCAATTAATTCGTCGATAAGATTGGCTGTTTGTGGATCGAGACCAGAATTGGGTTCATCGCAAAATAAATATTTTGGATTGTTCGAAATGGCACGTGCAATCGCTACGCGTTTTACCATTCCTCCGCTCAACTCACCGGGATATTTTTTGTTTGCGTTTTGAAGATTCACCCTTTTCAAAACCTCGTTTACACGATGAATTTTTTCTTCTTCACTAAGTCCTGTGAACATATTGAGTGGGAATTTCACATTTTCCTCAACGGTATAGTAATCGAAAAGAGCGCCACCCTGAAAAAGCATCCCCATTTCTTTGCGGATTTCTTTTCTTTCTTTTGCTTGAAGCGAAGAAAAATTTCGTCCGTCAAAATCGATGTGGCCGGCATCGGGCTCGTGCAAGCCAATTAAACATTTTAATAAAACCGTTTTTCCGGCACCGCTTTGCCCAATGATCAAATTGTTTTTGCCTTGTTCAAATTTTACAGAAACATCTTTCAAGATTTGTTTCTCCTCAAAAAATTTCGAAATATGGAAGGCTTCAATCATGTCAAGAATATTTGTGTTAGAAGCAAATTGAACAAAATAATCAATACACTGGAATAAACCACTGTTTTGGTGCTGGCTTTTCCTACTTGAATAGAACCGCCTTTCACAATATAACCCTGAAAGCCGGCAATAGTAATGATGATAATGGCAAAAACAACGGTTTTAATCAAGGCGTAAAAAACAGTAAAACTCTCAAAGTCGAGCTGAACGCCCCCGATAAATTCGGACGGCGTAAGCAGATTGGTAAATGTTGAAACAAAATACCCACCAACGATTCCGATATACATTCCAAAAATAATGAGAACGGGATTGATTAAAACAGCGGCCACGAGTTTTGGGAAAATCAAAAAATTAGCAGAGTTAATTCCCATGATATCCAGCGCATCTATTTGTTCGGTAATTCGCATGGTTCCAATTTCGGAAGCAATGCTGGAGCCCACTTTGCCGGCCAAAATCAAACTAATCATGGTGGGAGCAAATTCCAACACTATCATCTGACGAGTGGAAAATCCAATGAGCGTTTTAGGCAAGAGCGGATTGTCGATATTGTAGGCTACCTGAATGGCCACAACGGCTCCGGTAAACAAAGAAATGATGGCTACAATGCCGAAAGAATCAACGCCAATGGCGTAAAGTTCGGTAGAAAGCCGTTTAAAAAATATTCGCCAACGATCGGGACGCGAAAGAACCTGACGCATCAACAACAAATAGACACCAATTGGTTTTAGAAGATTCATTCCAAAATATTTCCGCTAAATTACACAATATTGTTTTGTACTTAAAATGCTTTTTGCTAAGATTGTTTTCTTTGAGGGAAGAAATTTTTTTATCTGCCAATTTTTTCCGTGATTTGAAGTGCTTTTCCTATCGACCCAATTATGCGCAAATTTTTATTTTTTGGCTTTGTTTTTATTGGCTTCTTGCTGCTCTTTACAAATTGTAAATCGCCTATTAAAGGAATGCGGAAAGCATCAAAAAATTGTCATTGTCCTTCGTTTTCCTACCAAAACAGCACTCTAAATTCTACCCTATTTCCTAATTATGAATAAAGACAAAAACATTCTTCACGAATATATTCCACAAGATTGCGTTGATCCTATTGTAGAATGGCTTCATCGAAACAGAGTGCAACTCAGAATTAGCAGAGAGCGAAATACAAAACTGGGCGATTTTCGAGCACCGCAAAACGGCGGACATCCACGCATAAGTGTAAACCACAATCTCAATAAATACGCCTTTTTGCTAACGCTTGTGCACGAAATGGCGCATGTGGAAGTATGGAAAAACAAAAATGTTTTTAGACGAATTCAGCCTCATGGCAAAGAATGGCAAGACTCTTTTGTGCGACTGATAGCTCCATTTTTAAACAATACCATTTTCCCTTCCGAATTATTGCCTGTTCTGAACAACTATTTCAGAAAACCCAAAGCATCGAGCGTATCCGATCCGCAGCTCGTAAAAGCCCTAAAACGCTACGACCTTCCATCAGAAAATCCACAGCTCAGTGATTTAGAGCCCGGAAATCAGTTCTTGTTTCGAAACAGTCCGTTCGAAGTTGTCAAAAAACAACGCTCGCGCTATCAATGCAAAAGCCTTCAGAATAACCGCTTGTATCTGATCAATGGCTTAGCCGAAGTGGAAAAATTAGAAAACTAGAAGATTTACTATCTTTGATTTATCTATGAAGAGTCTAAAAAATATTTTAAAGTTCGTTGTCCCGTATTGGAAATATGCGCTGTTGAATATCTTCAGCAATTTACTTTCTGTATTGTTTTCGTTGGTTTCGTTCACTTTTTTTCTGCCTATTCTGAATATGCTCTTTTCGACCAATTTGGCTACCGAATCGGCTCCAAAATGGGATTTGTTTAATTTCGAAACGATCAAAGCAAATCTTTATTACTATACAGGGCAGATGATTAAAACCCTTGGTCCCATTGATACACTTTTTTATATTTCCTTACTGATTTTAGGGCTGTATTTTTTGAAGAACTTTTTCAGATATATGGGCATGTATTTCATTGCCCCCATTCGAAATGGAGTCGTTCGCGATTTACGCAATGCGCTTTATAACAAAGTGCTTATTCTGCCTTTGGCCTATTTTTCCGAACAACGAAAAGGAGATATCATTTCCCGCATGAGTTCAGATGTCCTGGAAGTGGAATGGTCTATTTTAAGTTCTTTGGAATCTCTTTTTCGCGAGCCGATAAGTATTATTTCTTTTGTTTTGGCACTTTTCTTTCTAAGCCCGTCGCTCACATTGTTTGTGTTGATTCTTCTTCCTTTAAGTGCTATTTTAATCGGATTTATTGGTCGAAGCCTAAAGAAAAGCTCCGAAAAAGGACAAAAAAAATTGGGTCATCTGCTTTCTATCATCGAAGAAACCCTGGGCGGTTTGCGTATTATTAAAGCTTTTACGGCCATTGAGGCGTCCAACAAAAAATTCAAAGAGAACAATCAGGTTTATACCCGCCTGATGATAAACATCTACCGCAAACGCGATTTGGCTTCCCCTTTAAGCGAATTTATGGGTGTGGCGGTGGTGGTTTCTATTTTGTACTTTGGCGGCCGTTTGATATTGGGCGAAAACGCAAGCATTGATGCCGCTACATTCTTGGTTTACATTGCCATTTTTTCTCAAATTTTGCCGCCAGCAAAAGCCGTTACCTCCGCTTTTTACAATGTTCAAAAAGGCGCGGCTTCAGTTGACCGAATTGAAGCCATCTTAAATGCCGAAGAGAAAATTATTGAAAAAGAAAATGCATTAAGCAAAAAAGAATTTCAAAACGAAATTAAGTTTCAAAATCTTAGTTTTGAATATATTGACAACACGCCTGTGCTGAAAAATATCAATTTAAAAGTTCGAAAAGGACAAGCCATTGCGCTGGTTGGCGCTTCGGGAGGAGGAAAATCGACCTTGGTAGATTTGCTGCCTCGCTTTTACGATCCGCAAAAAGGAAAAATCACCATCGACGGAATTGATATTCGTGACCTTGTAATAAACGATTTGCGTTCCTTATTAGGCATTGTAACGCAAGAATCAATCTTGTTTAACGATACCGTTTTCAACAATATTGCTCTTGGAGTGGAAGACAAGGTGAGCCACGAGGAAGTAGTGGCGGCAGCAAAAATTGCCAACGCACATGAGTTTATAATGCAAATGGAAAAAGGCTACCAAAGCACCATTGGCGATCGGGGACAAAAACTTTCCGGTGGTCAGCGTCAGCGATTGAGTATCGCACGCGCTGTCTTGAAAAACCCTCCTATTCTTATCCTCGACGAGGCCACGTCGGCATTGGATACTGAATCGGAACGCTTGGTTCAGAATGCCTTGGAAAATCTGATGAAAAATCGCACTTCCTTGGTAATTGCCCATCGCTTATCAACAATTAAAAATGCTGATGAGATTGTAGTGATCGAAAAGGGCGAAATTGTTGAACGTGGAACTCATCAACAATTGATAGAAAAAAAGCAGATTTATTCGAAACTTCATGCTCTACAAAACTTTGATTAGTGGAGTAAAAACTACTAACCAATTAAAAGCAAAGTCCCATTTTCTCGATATCAGCTATTGCTCATGGAATAGGTAGACCCTCTATTTTTCCCAAAGCCATTGATTTTTTTTTCTGATTTCAAATAAAGCAGGTCTTTTTTTAAAGTATTGATGGAAACATCCGGCATCCAACGAACTAAATCGGCGAGTTTGACCGGTTGATTTTTCTTGATTAAGGTTTGGATTTTCTTTTGCCGCTCGTTCAGGTAGCTCGTTTTCGGATTGAGCAAACTGCATTTTTTGTCGAGCTTGCTCTGGATTGATTCGAGCGATTCCAAAAAGAAAATCATCCATTTGTCGAGCCTTTCAACATAGGAATGTCTGTCTTTTTGCGCCTCTCGTATTGAGTCGATATAGGCTTTTTGTTTCTGTTCTATTCGGATTTCAAAAGAAATGAATTGTATAAAATTATAATTGTGTTTTAGAAGCAAAAACCGCATCAACAAATGGGTAAGCCGCCTATTTCCTTCTTGATAAGGATGAATTAAAAGAAATTCGTAAACAAACAATCCAACTAGAATAAGCGGATGCAAGGAGTTTGTAGCCATTTGCTTATTGGTCCAATTGATTAATGCCGTCAACTCTTGTTCTACCTGATAGGGCGCGGTAGTATTGAAAACCAATTTTCGGCTGCCATCCGGATAATTTGCCACTACATTGTTCGAAAGCGTTTTGAATTTTCCAATTTGCTTTTCATCGTCGCCGTACTTAATAAAGAGTTTTTGATGAAGCCTCTCTATAAACTGAAGTGTTAATTCTGCTTTGGAGAAATTGTCGCATGCATCGATAAGAGCGGAGCAATAACCGAAAACGTTTTTCTGTTCTGCCGTATCGAAATTCATCGTTTCTAGATTTTGAGTGAGATCAAAAGCTTCCGAATTTGAAATGAATCCGCCCGCCGCTCTGGATGTGACAGCGGCGCTATCTCCAATTGCTTTTTCTTTCAACTTTTGAAGACAATCGTTCTGTTTATGCTGGTCGGGGCAATTCCACATTCCATTAAACGTATCAATGGCACCTATTTTCTTTAATACCAATTGATTTGTTAGAAAGCTAAAATTTATTTTACTTAAATAGTTATCCATTTGGTATCTCTTAAATATCTATTTTTTATCCATTCAAAGATATAAATAATTGTAAATCACGCAAATTTGTTTTATTATTTCGATGCGTTAGCTTTTTTCTCTCTTTATCAATCAAGTCGGTGTGCAAATTGTTCAGTACAGAAAAATCGCTTTCGGGAATTTCAGATTTCAACTTAGTCAATAAGGCATTTTAGTACATCGAAATTATTGTACATTTGCGCCACCAAAAACACAACATGATTCAATCGCATTTCGGGGAATTTGCAGCCTTACTAACTGCTATTTTCTGGACAGTAACCGCCCTGGCGTTCGAGGGCGCCACAAAACGAGTTGGCCCCTTTGCCGTAAATCTCATCCGACTCTCGTTTGGAATTGTTTTCCTGAGTATTCTGTCCTATTTCACTCGCGGATTGGTTTTTCCAACCGATGCTTCGGCTCACAACTGGTTGTGGTTGGGCTTGTCGGGCGTGGTAGGTTTTATTCTGGGCGATTATTTTTTATTTGCTTCTTATCCAATTATTGGATCGAGAATGGCCATGCTCATGATGACGTTGGCTCCGCCTATGGCCGCCTTGTTTGGTTGGCTTTTGCTTGGCGAAAAATTAAGTTTGGTGGGGCTGTTGGGAATGTTGTTTGTGCTGTCGGGTATTGCCATTACCATTTGGAGCAAACCAAATGGCGAAAAGAAAATGCAACTTAAATTTCCCGTTCGCGGTCTTATTTTTGGATTTATTGGTGCTTTGGGGCAAGGCGGGGGAATTGTTTTGAGTAAATATGGAATGGGGCAATACAACGTATTTGCTTCCACTCAAATCCGGGTCATCATTGGAATTATAGGCTTTGCCATTTTGATAAGTTTTCTCAAACGTTGGAAAAATGTGAAAACCACTTTTTCCAACAAGCCCGCTATTCGGGCTATACTACTCGGCTCCATTTTTGGTCCATTTCTTGGCGTTTCGTTTTCGCTTTTGGCCGTTCAGAACACGAACACAGGAATTGCTTCCACCATCATGTCTATTGTGCCGGTATTGATTATTTTACCTTCGGTTGTTTTGTTCAAACAGAAAGTAAGCCTCATCGAAATTACCGGAGCTTTCTTAAGCGTGATTGGCGTGGCTTTATTCTTTATTTAGGAATGGCCAAAAAATAATATTCTGTGTTTTTCTGATAATGATTTTCAAAAGCTTGTAAATCCAACGGCCTTTTTTTAGCAAAAAATCCGTCGAAAGTAAAAAGCGAATAATCCAACGCATCAAAGAAGGCAAACAGCTCTTTTTCGGACGATTGATAATAATCGCTCGCCCCTAAACCAAATTCGAACACTACAACAGGGCGATGTATTTTTAGCGTTTGTTCGGCCCCTTTCAAAACCAAAAATTCGGCTCCTTCCACGTCTATTTTCACAAAACGAATAGGTGTTTCTTTTCCCAGAAATTCATCCAAGGTGCTTGTTTCTACTTCGATGGTTTCAATGTCGGGAAACCGATGTTGATATTTTCTCTTTTCAAAGCCGCTATAGGCTGGAGCATTTTTTATCCATTGGAATTTCCGGCTGCCTTTTTCATTCGAAAGTGCAAACGGATAGATCTTGGCCTTTTGGCCTAACTCCAATTGTAGCCTTTCATAAAACTCAGGAATTGGCTCAAAAGCCTGATGTTTCCCAAGCGGAGCCTGCTCGATCAAAAAACGCAAAATTTCGCCCCGATGCGCTCCCACATCAATGCAATTATCTCCCTCACGAACGTATTGCCTGATAAATTTTCGGCTTAGCCGATCGTATTTCAGGTTCTTGGTTAAATCCAAACCGAAAAACAAAAGCAGTTCTCGAAGGAATTGTTTCAGCATCTAATCAAAGAATTTTTTCATGCATTCCATATTCACCGTATGATCAATTTTTTTCGCCTCCGGCTGATATAAAAAAGCTATTTTCTCAGCATAAACAGCGTTTATTTTTCCGCGAACAATTTTCATAGTGCTGTTCACCATGTGGTTTGCTTCCGAAAACCCTTCGCCAATAAGAGCAAAATTGGAAGGAAGCCATCGCTCAGGAAACATCCCGGCATATTTGCCTCCGGCTTTGTATTTGTTAATTTCTTCCTGAAGGATTTTTAAAGCCAAGCGTTTCCCTTCGTCTGTTGAAGGCTTTTGACCTCTTTTCTTCACTTCTTTTTTCAAAAGCTCTTTGTTTGGGAAGATCAAAGCGGTTGTGTATGGATCTTGATTGTTGTGCAACATGCACTGCTCTACATATGGCGAATGTTCCATCATGGCCTCTTCAATGCTTTCGGGGCTGTATTTCTCGCCATCGTGGCCAATCAATAAACTTTTGAACCGTCCCAAAACATAGAGAAACCCGTCGGCATCCAGATAACCTAAATCCCCTGTAAACAACCAACCATCGCGCAAAGCTTCTTGAGTCGCCTTTTCGTTTCGCCAATAGCCAATCATCACATTTTCCCCTTTCACAACGATCTCGCCTTTTTCGCCCAGCGAAAGCGCCTTGCCTTTTTCATCGCAAATCTTGATCTCAAGATCTTTCACCAAAAACCCGGAAGTTCCCATTTTATGACGATGTTCGGCATTTGAAGAAATGATTGGGCTTGCTTCAGAGAGTCCGTAGCCTTGATACATTGGCATTCCAATGGCATAGAAAAATTTTTGAATGTCGAGGTCGAGCAATGCTCCGCCTCCAACAAAAAACTTCATGTTTCCACCAAATCCTTCGCGTATTTTTTTGAACAAAATCTTATCGAAGAGCCAAAGAAGCGGTTTTTTCAATTTTTGAAGACCTTTGCCTTTGTCTATTCCGAGTCCATTGTAGGAATAGGCCGTTTTTAATGCCAGATTGAAAAGTTTATTTACCAGTGGGCCTTTGGCTTTAATTCCTGTTTCAATATTTTTCTTGAAATTATGTGCCAAAGCGGGCACGCTCATCATAATTTGAGGTTTTATTTCCTTGATATTAATGGGAATATTTTTTAAAGTTTCTACGCCCGTTTTACCGGCTTGCACGGTCGCTATGCTTGCCCCAAACTTCATAAAACTGTATATTCCGGCTGTATGTGCAAAAGAATGATCCAAAGGAAGGATGATAAGTGTTTTATAATAAGGCGGAATATTCATCAAACTAGCGGCCTGATCTACATTGGCATAATAGTTCAAATGAGAAAGGATAATCCCTTTGGGATCGGCCGTAGTTCCGGAAGTATAACAAATATTGGCATAGGTATTTTCTTCAATTGTCTGGATGGATTTTTCGAAGTCAGCACGCTTTGTTTTCAAGAACTGTTCGCCCAAAGCACTAATTTCGTTGATAAATAGTTCGTTATCAGCATAGCTTTCCTTTTCATCCAGAAGAATGATTTTTTCGACACCAATCAAATTATTTTTGACAGCTTCAATTTTCGGGGCTAAATTTCCGGACACAACAATCATTCTACATTCGGCATGATTGATGCGGAATTCCAATTCAAAGGGTTCCAGTTTGATGGAGAGCGGAACATTGATAAGACCTTGATAGAGCATGGCCAATTCACAAATTACCCATGCATTTCTTCCTTCAGAAACCATGGCCACGCGCTCACCTTTTTTCAATCCCAAGGCCGCCAAACCGGCTGAAAGTTTATAAACTTCTTCTCGTGTTTCGCGGTAGCTCAGGCTTTCAAATTGATTGGTTTTCTTTTGCCATAAAAAAGGAAGGTCGGCATATTTCTTAACGCTTTCCTCAAAAAGTCCGGGTATAGTTCTCATAAGATTTTATTTCACTTTTAAATTTCGGTCTAAAATTAGTTTTTTTTGTTTCAAATATTAAAAACTGAACAGATCATTCCAAAAAAAGAATCGATTTAACTGTATTTCTGGTCAATAAAAATGACCGAAAATTAAGTTTTTCCTAAAACCCTGTGCGTGCTTTTTAGTGTAATCTCCAAAAACAAAAACTTATCTTAGTCCTTTCACTTTGGGCAGACCAGCCAAAAAACTTTTGAAATAAAACGGTTCAAAATAAGCCAAATCGACAAAGTCTTCTGTATTCAGCTTTTCTTCGGCGAGGGCAATCATTCCTATTGCCGACGCCAAAATTTCGGGGAAGAAATGAGCATTTGGATTCTTTTCATAGAGGGCTTTAAATTTCTCACATCCATCACCACTAAATACAATCGAATGCGCATTAAGAAGTGCATGATAGGTGTTTTGGTCAATCACCTCGGATTCCACCTTCCTAATTTCGTCGAGATGGAAATTAAAATGAGCGGTATAAGCCTCCATTCTTCGGGCATCTATCATTGGACAAAACAAGATATTTTCTTTTTCGTTCAAATGGCTCATAACCATAGACTTTGTATGTTGTGCCAAAGAATACAAGGTGCGAACAGCAATAAGTGGAATATCCAAACTATAACACAATCCCTTTGCCGTTGAAACGCCAATGCGCAATCCGGTATAAGAACCAGGACCTTCGCTTACAGCAATTGCATTCAAGTCTTGTAGGCGCACATTGGATTCGGCCAAAACATCCACAATAAAACCATTCAAAACTTCGGCATGTGAATTTTTACTGTTCACTTCACGCAAACTCAGCAAAAGTCCGTTATGAGCCAAGGCAACACTGCAAACACTTGTAGTAGTTTCGATTGAAAGAATGTATCCCATCTTAAAATTTTTGGCAAAAATAACTGAAATAAATCAAAATTGCCTCCAAGTACAGAATTTGAAATCCTTTTATTTTATCTTCGCTCAATAAAAGCAACGGTTGGCTGCTTGTCGCGAAACAGAAACAATTTGCGCCTACTTAAAATTTTGTATTTGGTCGTTTTGTTCACGCATTAAAAAATTCGAATAGGATGAGAAAAAGAAAAAAATCCGGTTTATTGCTCAGTTTATTCTTACTGGTTTTTGCAACTCCTTTGTTTGCACAACAACAAATAAAAATAGGAACCGACGTCCCATTGCAATATGCATTGGCCTACGCTTATACACCCGAAAAAGGGCTTGGTGGTGGCGTAAAAATCGGATTGTTGGCCGAACCGCACAACAGTATTATTTTGGCGTTGATGGAAGCATTAGGAACGAAAGAATACATTACCGCCATTGTTCGCGAAAGCTTTAAAATGGGCATAGTGCTCGACGGCAACATGGCCTGGAATTGGTCGAAAAACTTTGCCGGACTAAATGTGTCGTACATCAATCTAAAGGCCGGACAAGCCCCACTCAATGCGATCGACGAAAATTACGGCGGAATTTTTAACCTGATTCCTTCTTCGCTATTCTCCGACGAAACCATGGCAATAAATTTAAGTTCTAACTTGATCCAGATTGGCGCACATTACGGAAGAAGAATCCCCCTTGACGATAAATGGGAATTGCAATTGCTACTGGGCGTGAGCAAAAACATTGGCTCCACCAATCAGTTTACCTCCGATTTTCCTTACCCGCAATCGTTGTTCAATAGCATAGATGAGGATTTGCAAGAAAACTATAAAAAATACGGAATCATTCCCAGTATTGGTATTCATTTGGTTTATAATCTTTAAGTAGCCTAAAAATGGATTTATTTTCGGACGAATTTTTTATGCGTGAAGCACTCAAAGAGGCTAGAAAAGCATTTGAAAAAGAGGAAGTTCCGGTAGGAGCAGTCATTGTGAGCAATAAAAAGATAATTGCCCGCGCACACAATCTCACCGAAACCCTCAACGATGTTACAGCGCATGCCGAAATGCAGGCTTTTACTTCGGCTGCCAATTTATTGGGTGGAAAATATTTGAAAGATTGCACGCTCTATGTTACGCTGGAGCCCTGCATCATGTGTGCAGGAGCTGCTGCTTGGACGCAAATTTCACATCTCGTTTTTGGCGCTTCGGACCCAAAAAAGGGATATTCAAAAATACAAACAGCTATTTTGCATCCAAAAACAACGATTAAAACCGGCGTTTTAGAAAACGAATGTAGTGCCCTTTTAACGGACTTCTTTCAAAAAAAACGTAGCTAAACGAAGGAGAAAACTGCATTTTAATTGTACCTTAGCATTTAAATCACAAAACCTATTTCTCATGATCAAAAAACAAATTATTCTGAGTGCTTTGTTTTTGGCCGTTCTTTTTACGGCTTGTAAAAACCAACCAAGCAAAAATCAACAACCCAACGAAGAAATGAAAAAATTAGTTGAGATGTACACCCCTTTTGAGCTGAGCTCCGATCTTTCTCACCTGACAGAGAATGAAAAAGAGATGGTAAAAATTTTCTTCGAAGCGGCTTCTATAATCGACAAAATTTATTGGATAGAAGCCTATGGTTCAAAAGAAGAATTACTATCGGGTCTAGATGAAAACACGAAAATCTTTGCCGAAATAAATTATGGCCCATGGAACAGATTGGCTGATAATGCACCCTTTATTGCGGGCGTTGGCGTGAAACCTGCCGGAGCAAATTTTTATCCGTCCGATATAACCTCCGAAGAATTTGAGGCTTGGGACGATGTGAACAAAGATAATTTATACACGCTTATTCGTCGCGATGAAAACGGAAAATTGAAGAGTTTTTGGTATCATGAGTTTTTTGAAGAGGACATCGAAAAAGTGGCCATGCTGCTTCGTAAAGCGGCAGCTCTTTCCGAAGATGACGGAATGAAAAACTATTTAAATCTGCGAGCCGAGGCATTGTTGACCGATGAATATTTTGCGAGCGATATGGCTTGGCTGGATATGAAAGACAGCAAAATGGATTTGGTGATTGGCCCCATCGAAAACTACGAAGATGCCTTGTTTGGCTATAAAGCGGCTCACGAGGCGTTTATCCTGATTAAAGATATTGCATGGAGTCAAAAGCTAGCTCATTTTGCTCAATTTTTGCCCGAACTGCAAAAGCAAATTCCTGCCGAGGAAAAATACAAAAAAGAAACGCCAGGATTTGATACCGATTTGAATGCATACGATGTAATTTACTACGCAGGCGATTGCAATGCCGGGTCCAAAACAATCGCGATCAATTTACCAAACGACGAACGTGTTCAGATGGAAAAAGGAACACGTCGGCTTCAGTTGAAAAACAGCATGCGTGCTAAATTTGAAAAGATTCTTGTGCCCATCAGCAATGTATTGATCAGCGAAGAGCAACGTAAATTTGTAACTTTCGATGCTTTTTTCGCAAATACTATGTTCCATGAAGTTGCCCACGGTCTAGGAATTAAGAATACCATCAACGGAAAAGGTCCGGTTAGAAAAGCATTGAAAGAGCAATATTCTGCTTTGGAAGAAGGAAAAGCCGATATTTTGGGCTTGTTTATGGTGAGCAAGCTCAATGAAATGGGCGAATTTGCCGATACCGACTTAATGGAAAATTACGTCACCTTTATGGCGGGAATTTTCCGCTCGGTGCGGTTTGGAGCAGCAAGTGCTCACGGAAAGGCCAATATGGTTCGTTTCAATTATTTCCTCGAAAAACAAGCCTTTGCAAAACAAGCCGACGGAACGTATGCCATTGATTTTGAAAAAATGAAAGCCGCTTCTAGAGATTTAACTGCCCTGATATTGATGATTCAAGGCGAAGGCGATTATGAAGCTGCTAAGAATTTGGTTGAAACCAAAGGAATAATCACCGCCGATCTTCAGGCGGATTTGAATAAAGTGGATGCAGCCGGCATACCAACAGACATTGTTTTTGAGCAAGGGCCGAAATATGTAGGACTGTAAGTTTTTTTTTCGAGCGGTGTTTTTTTATTAAACGTTTTTGGCCATCGGAATTCGTTTCGATGGTTTTTTTATTGCGCGCATCTATTTCCCTTTATCCGGACATTGTTTCCCGCTGCTTGATAGAAATCTAGTGAATGTTAGAAAAGAACGACCTTTCGACAACGTTGTATTAAAACAAAAAAAACCCTCAACCAGATCCGGCTGAGGGTTTATCATTTTGAGCTTCTGCTCTATTTTACTTCTTCAAAATCGACATCAGTTACCTCATCATTTGCGCCACTTTTTTGTTGGCCGGCATTTTGATTGGGTTGTTCAGTACTGCCTTGTGCCTGAGAATCTTGATACATGTGTTGGCTTGCTTCTTGCCACAATTGATTTAATGTAGCCATGTGAGCCTCCACTGCAGGTAAATCCTTTTTATGATGTGCTTCTTTCAAATCGGCAGCTGCTTTTTCGATGGCTGCTTTTTTATCGGCCGGAACTTTGTCGCCGTATTCTTTGAGTTGTTTTTCTGTTTGGAAAACCAAAGAATCTGCTTGATTGAGTTTCTCAATCTCTTCTTTTAATTTTCTGTCCGATTCAGCATTGGCTTCGGCTTCGGCTTTCATCTTCTTGATTTCTTCATCGGTCAATCCAGAAGAAGCTTCAATTCGAATACTTTGCGATTTTCCTGTTCCTTTGTCTTTGGCGCTTACGTGCAATATTCCGTTTGCATCAATATCAAAGGTAACTTCTATTTGCGGAACGCCACGAGGAGCTGGCGGAACGCCATCTAAGTGGAATCGGCCTAAACTCTTGTTTTGTGTTGCCATTGGACGTTCGCCCTGCAAGATATGAATCTCCACAGAAGGTTGATTTTCGGCTGCAGTTGAAAACGTTTCGGATTTCTTAACGGGAATGGTCGTGTTTGATTCTATCATTTTTGTCATGACTCCACCAAGCGTTTCGATACCCATTGATAAAGGTGTAACATCCAACAAAAGAACATCTTTTACATCGCCACTCAATACACCACCTTGAATTGCAGCTCCAATGGCTACGACTTCGTCGGGATTAACACCTTTTGAAGGCTCTCTTCCGAAGAATTTTTTTACCACTTCTTGGATAGCAGGAATACGTGTTGATCCTCCCACCAAAATAACTTCGTTTATATCGGCAGCAGTGAGTCCGGCATCTTTTAGAGCCAATCGACAAGGCTCGATGGTCCGCTGTACCAAGTCATGTGTAAGTTGATCGAATTTGGCGCGACTAATTTTGCGAACAAGGTGTTTTGGGACACCATCAACCGGCATGATATAAGGCAAGTTGATTTCTGTTTCGTTTGAAGATGACAATTCGATTTTTGCTTTTTCGGCGGCTTCTTTCAGACGCTGCAAAGCCATTGGATCTCTTTTCAAATCTATGCCTTCGTCGTTCTTGAACTCTTGAGCAAGCCAGTCAATAATTACGTGGTCAAAATCATCACCACCCAAATGCGTATCTCCATTGGTCGATTTTACTTCGAAAACGCCACCGCCCAATTCCAGAATTGAAATATCGAATGTTCCTCCGCCTAAATCGTAAACGGCAATTTTTTGATCTTCTAGTTTTTTATCTAATCCGTAAGCCAAGGCAGCAGCCGTAGGCTCATTGATAATCCTTTTTACTATAAGTCCAGCTATCTCTCCGGCTTCTTTCGTTGCTTGACGCTGCGAATCGTTAAAGTAAGCAGGCACAGTGATTACGGCTTCTGTTACGGGCTGACCAAGAAAGTCTTCAGCCGTTTTTTTCATTTTTTGCAAAATCATGGCCGAAATTTCCTGTGGAGTATAATTCCGATCACCAATAGCAATGCGAGGTGTGTTATTTTCACCTTTTATCACTTTATATGGAACACGCGAAATCTCTTTTAGTGTTCCATCAAAAGTTTCACCCATAAAACGCTTTACCGAATAAATCGTTTGCGTTGGGTTTGTAATAGCCTGACGCTTTGCAGGATCACCCACTTTACGTTCGTTATTATCAGTAAAAGCTACAATTGAAGGTGTAGTTCTGCGGCCCTCACTATTTTGGATAACAACCGGCTCATTACCTTCCATTACGGCTACACATGAGTTGGTAGTTCCTAAGTCAATACCAATTATTTTTCCCATTTTCTTGTTTTTATATTTTTAATTAAATCCTTTTCAATAGCTGGCTTATTTCAATATTTATGCCATTGACACAATTTTTTAGATTTCTGACAAAAGGGCAGAAATAGCATGCAACTGGAGCTACAAGTTTATTCAAAAATATTCTTTTGCATTTCCTTGTTTTATTGGGTATATTTTCTTTTCTTGCTTTGGTAATTGATGCAAAAAAAAACCTGATGAGATTTTTTTGTAGATCGACGATTCTGCTGTTTGCCCTTACCTTGTTTGGCAGATTGCCCGCGCAAAATACGGACATGGTTGATAGTCTTTTGCTTATATCAGAATCTGCTACACCACAGGCAAAAGTGTTGCTTTTTATTGAGATTTCAGAAATCCTAAAATCAAGCAACGCGGCATTGGCTCTAAAATACAGCAATGAGGCACTTGCGCTTGCCAAAAACCTTGAAAAGGAAGACTTAATTTTAGAGGCTTTAAAAAAAACCGGTGCCCTATATTTGTATTCCGGCAAGATGGATCTGGCAAAAGACTATTACAACTTGGCAGCCGACCTCTGTAAAAAACAAAAAAACTACGCTGGTTTGGCCGAAAACATTCGAAGTGTCGGTTTGGTTTATTCCAGAAAAGGCGACCTAACCAAAGCCAAAGAATATTTTATTCAATCATACGAATTCGCCAAAACGAGTCAGGATACTTTTCAAATAATCCTTTCATCGGTTTCTCTTGGCAATACGTGTTTGAAACAAGGAAACTACGAACAAGCTCTTGCTTTTTTCAATAGCGCCCTGTTTTTTGTTGAAAGAAACCATTCCTTTATGGAAGAAAGAGCTCGTATTTACAACAATTTAGGTGTCTTATTTTCTGAAAAGGGCAAATATGCTAAATCGCTCCAATATTATGAACGCGCTGCTTGGCTCTACGATTCATTGAACAATCAGGCAGATTTGGGGAAAACATATAACAACATTGGAACCATTTATTGGTATTCGGATAAGGCTGATACTGCTCGCCTGTATTATGAAAAGAGTTTAAGAATACGGAAGGCTTTGAACGATACCGTTGGCGAGGCGTATGTTCTAAATAATTTAGGGATGCTGGCTGGAGAAAAAGGAGATTTAATCTTAGCCAAATCGAATTTTGAAAAAGCACTTCTTTTGTTTGAGCAACAGCAATACCGAAACGGCTGCTTATTGGTTACCTACAATCTTGGCGAGGCGTATTTTGCATTGAATCAGTTTGCTAAAGCCGAAAAACATTATCATCAAAGCTTAACAATTGCAAAAAATGATGGCGTATTGGATTATGTATTAGCAAATTTATATGGCTTAACGGAACTTTACAAACAAAATAAAGATTACGAAAAAGCGGCTAAAACTTTCGAGAGCTATAGTGAGTTGAAAGACTCCATTTCAACGAGTTCGAATACGCAACAACTGATCGAAATGGAAGCGCGTTTCGATTCAGAAAAAAACAAAACCCGTTTCGATCTTTTAGAACAAGGCGCAGCGTTCGAAAAAAAGAAGGTAAAAAGAAACAATTGGTTGTTGGCAGGAATCTTGTTTACGACTCTACTTTCCTTATTTATTTTTTACTTACTTACCAGAAAGGGAAAAATAAAAAGACGACAACAATTGCAGCAATTGGAAACAAAATTGCTAAAACATCAAATGATCCCTGGTTTTCTGTTTTGCTCTTTTAACGCCATCCGCGATTTTCTCTATAAAAACAAAAACAAAGATACCAGTCTGTACTTGTCCAATTTTGCTCGTACAATCAGAGCGGTAATAGACAAAGTGGTAATAGAACAAATTGCTTTGGACCAAGAAATCGAAACGCTTGAAAACTATTTTAAATTGCGGCAGATGGGATACGAAAAACTTTTTCATTACACTATTGATATAAGCGAAACCACCGAAACGGAATTTATTCAAGTGCCTCCATTTCTTTTTTTTCCGTTTTTCGAACTCTTTTTAGATCGATTTGGCAGCAGCGATTTTTTGTCTATTTCAATCACCATCAACGAAAATGAAGAACGCTTGGATTATACAACCGATATTTCATTTTCAGGGAGTCATTTTATCGACCTAAAAGACCTAAGGCTAAAACTAAATACCACATTGAAGGAGACCAACAGGCGAATAGATTTGATAAAAAGCTGCAACCAGAAAAACATATCCCTTGTGGCAGATATTCAGAAAGGCATGATTGAAAACAACCTCCATATTCAGCTTTTGGTTCATTTCTGAAAGAAAACTAAATTTTTGATATATTGGTAAAAAGACCTATTTTTGGATGAATAAATCATAAAAAATGAACAAGAACAATTATTGTGTTATCATGGCAGGCGGCATTGGCTCCCGCTTTTGGCCAATGAGCCGAACCTCTCAACCAAAACAATTCATAGATATTTTAGGCACAGGCGAAACGCTTATTCAGCAAACTGTAAATCGCTTTTTGAAAATCTGCCCCGTCGAAAATATCTATATTGTCACCAACGAAATCTACAAAGAACTCGTCAAAGAACAAGTTCCCGCTTTGAGTTATGATCAAATTCTGTGCGAACCCGCCCGAAGAAATACTGCTCCCTGCATTGCTTATGCGAATTATAAAATTTTGGAACGCAATCCGGAAGCAGTCATCGTTGTTGCGCCTTCGGATCACATTATATTAAAAGAAACTGTTTTTACCGAAGTAATCGTAAGTGCATTGCAAGCAGCAGCCGAAAACGATTGGCTAATCACACTCGGTATCGAACCCAGCCGACCTGATACGGGTTATGGGTATATTCAATTTGATCGAAAAATTGGCGATAAACGCGACACGCGAATAAAAAAGGTGAAAACATTTACCGAAAAACCAGAATTAAAAATTGCTGAGAAATTTGTACAAAGTGGTGACTTTTTGTGGAATGCCGGCATCTTTGTTTGGTCATTGAAAAGCATTCAAAAAGCTTTTGAAACTCACCTTGTCGAAGTGGACGATATTTTTAAAGCAGGAATGGGTATTTACAACACACCAAAAGAACAACGTTTTATCGAAAGCGCCTATTCCGTTTGTAGAAATGTTTCGATCGATTATGGGGTGATGGAAAAAGCCGAAAATGTTTATGTATTGTCGTCCGATTTTGGCTGGTCCGATTTGGGAACCTGGGGCTCGCTTTATGCTATTCGCAAAAAAGACGAAAACGAAAACAGCATTGTTGGTAAAAACGTAATGACTTACGACACACAGAATTGTGTGATCAACGTGAAAGGAGACAAACTGGTGGTTTTGCAGGGTCTCGACGATTACATCGTGGTGGACGAAGACAATGTGCTTCTGATCTGCAAAAAACCAGACGAACAAAATATCAGGCAGTTTGTGAACGATGTAAGAACCGAAAAAGGAGATCAATTCATTTAAGGAAATAAAAAAATTATTCGTTTAAAACGGCTGAGTCTCTTTTGCTTCAGCCGTTTCTTTTTACTTTTGCTCAATGAAATCTATTCTAACAAATTACCACACTCACAGCCATTTTTGCGACGGCCAAGAAGCGCCCGAAAAATACGTTCAGAAAGCCATTGCGCTTGGGTTTCATTCGCTCGGATTTTCGGGTCATGCACCGGTTTTGTTTGCCAATCAGTTCTCTATTCCAGATTCGAAATTAATAGAATATTGTTCCGAAATAGAGCGACTGAAAACGAAATACGCCTCACAAATTCATTTATATCTGGCTTTGGAAGCCGATTATATCCCCAATAAATCCTATGATTTTGATTATTTTCGAACGCAGCACAAACTCGATTACATCATCGGATCCATTCATTTGGTAACTCATCCGCATTCCAATCAGCTTTGGTTTATTGATGGTGGAGAACAAGCTGCTTGGGACAAAGGTTTAGCGGACGTTTTTGGAGGCGATATTCGTCAAGCAGTTGCGGCTTTTTATCAGCAAACAAATCGAATGATTGAAGCGCAAACACCTGAAATTATTGGCCATCTCGATAAAATTAAAATGCACAATAAAAACCGCTTGTTCACTCAGCAAGAAGATTGGTATCAAAATTTAGTACTCGAAACACTTTCCTTCATCAAAGAAAAAAACCTCGTCTTGGAAATTAATACGCGCGGCCTCTACAAAGGGCGAAGCGACGAACTTTTTCCTTCCATTCCGATTATCAAAATAGCTGACAAGATGGGAATCCCGCTTATGTTGAATACGGATGCTCATCATCCAAACGAATTGACCGGATTTTATTTCGAAACCAAAGAATTGTTGAAAATGGCCGGGATAAAAGAACTGTGGCATTTTTCGCTCGCTGGCTGGTTTTCTTCTCCTTTGGACTGAGCAAATTCCCCGATTCGAAATTCATACTGTTTTCAATGCTATTTTCAGCTTATATTTCCTTGATTATTACTATTTTCGCAGCTTGAAATTTTGACAGCAGATCTTTTTGAACATGGAATACAATTACAACGAAATAGAAAAAAAATGGCGCACTTATTGGGCCGAAAATAAGACTTATAAAGTAGAAATCGATTATACAAAACCTAAATTTTACGTACTCGACATGTTTCCTTATCCTTCGGGAGCCGGCTTGCATGTGGGTCATCCTTTAGGATATATTGCTTCCGATATTTTTGCGCGCTATAAGCGCAACAAAGGATTCAACGTTCTCCATCCTATGGGTTACGATGCGTATGGCTTGCCAGCCGAACAATATGCCATTCAAACAGGAACGCATCCTGCCATTACTACCGAACTAAACATTGCCCGCTATCGTCAACAACTCGATCAAATTGGTTTTTCTTTCGATTGGGATAGAGAAGTTCGAACTTCGGATCCTAAATACTACAAATGGACACAATGGACTTTTATTCAGCTTTTCAATTCGTGGTTCAACAACGAAACCAACAAAGCGGAAAATATCAGTCAATTGATCGAAGGTTTCGAACAACAAGGAAATCAGCATTTGAATGCTGCCAATTCGACCAGCATTGAGTTTACGGCCAAGGAATGGCGTGCTTTTTCGAAAGAAAAAAAACAAGAAATTCTGATGGCTTATCGTTTGGCTTATCTGGCCGATATCAATGTAAACTGGTGTCCGGCACTGGGAACTGTTTTGGCCAACGACGAAGTAAAAGATGGCTTTTCCGAACGAGGCGGTCATCCTGTCGAAAAGCGCATGATGAAACAATGGTCGTTGCGCATTTCTGCTTATGCTCAACGGTTGCTCAACGGCTTAAACCATTTGGAATGGACGGATTCCATCAAAGAAACCCAACGAAATTGGATTGGCCGTTCCGAAGGCGCTTCGGTAAACTTCGAAATAAAAGGTTTTGATGAGATTTTAGAAGTTTTTACCACACGGCCCGACACTCTTTTCGGCGCCACATTTATGGTGGTGGCTCCCGAACATGAATATCTCGAAAAAATTACAAGTCCCGAACAAAAAGACGAGGTTGATGAGTATGTTCATTGGGCGAAAAATCGCTCTGAACGAGAACGAATGGCCGAAGTAAAAACAATCAGTGGAAAATTTACGGGCACCTACGGAATCAATCCGCTCAACGGCAAAGAAATTCCTATCTGGACAGCCGATTATGTTTTGAGTGGCTATGGAACAGGAGCCATTATGGCTGTTCCCGGCCACGATAGCCGCGATTTTGCTTTTGCGCGTCATTTCAAATTACCAATCGTTCAGGTGGTTACGCAATTTGGAGAAGTAATGAAACCCACCGAAGAATGGCAAGAATCGTACGATTCGAAAGAAGGAATCATGGTAAATTCCGATTTTCTGAATGGATTGTCGGTCAAAGAAGCCATCAAAAAAACGATCCAACACATTCAGGATTTGGGTTTGGGATATGGAACCATAAATTATCGTTTGCGCGATGCCATTTTCAGTCGCCAACGTTATTGGGGCGAACCGTTTCCCGTGTATTTTAAAGACGGAATTGCGGAGGTTTTTGACGAAAAAGAGTTGCCTTTGGAGTTGCCATCTGTAGATAAATATTTGCCTACCGAAAGTGGCGAACCCCCTTTGGCACGTGCCGAAAATTGGAAAACCAAAGATGGCTTTCCAATCGAAACGAGCACAATGCCCGGTTTTGCCGGATCAAGCGCGTATTATTATCGCTATATGGATCCACACAACGAACAAGAATATTTCTCGAAAGAAGCGAATGAATATTGGGAAAATGTGGATTTGTATATGGGCGGCGACGAACATGCCACGGGACATTTGATGTATGCCCGTTTTTGGAGTATGTTTTTGTTCGATTTGGGACTTACCACAAAAGAAGAACCCTTCAAAAAACTAATCAATCAAGGAAAAATACAAGGCCGTAGCAGTTTTGTATATCGCATAAACGGAACAAACACTTTTGTTTCGCAAGGATTGCGCAAAAATTACGAAACCACAAAACTACATGTAGATATTGATCTTGTTCACAACGATATTCTGGATACGGAAGCTTTTAAAAACTGGCGTGAAGAATATTTCACGGCCGAATTTATTTTAGAGGACGGAAAATATCACTGCGATTGGGAAGTAGAAAAAATGTCGAAATCGAAGTACAATGTGCAAAACCCGGACGATTTAATTGAAAAATACGGCGCCGACACTTTCCGTTTGTACGAAATGTTTTTAGGTCCGATAGAAAACCACAAACCATGGGATACCAATGGTATTGAAGGCGTTTTTCGGTTTATCAAAAAATTCTGGCGACTGTATCATTCTTCAGATGCTTTCAGCCTGAGCAATGCAGAACCGAGCAAAGAAGAACTGAAAATCTTGCACCAAACCATCAAAAAAATTCAAGAAGATATTGAACGTTTTTCATTCAATACTTCGGTAAGTCAGTTTATGATTTGTACCAATCAGCTTTCGGATTTAAAATGCAATAAAAAATCCATTTTAGAACCGCTTGCTATCTTAATTTCTTCTTTTGCACCGCATATTGCCGAAGAACTTTGGGAAAAATTAGGACATACCGAAAGTGTTACCAAGGCTGCATTCCCCGAATTTATTGAAGACTATATCCAGGAAAACACCTTTGAATATCCGGTTTCTTTCAACGGAAAAATGCGCTTTAAAATAGAATTGCCTATCGATATGAGTACGCACGAAGTTGAATTGGCTGCTCTTTCGTCGAAAGAAGCGCAAAAATGGCTTCAGGGAAATGCGCCCAAGAAAGTGATTGTCGTGCCCAATCGCATTGTGAATGTGGTGATTTAGTTTATGGAAAAACTTTCTGTTGAGTATTGGAACAACGCCTATCTCACAAATCAAATAGGTTGGGATATTGGTTCGGCCTCTACTCCGCTAAGAGAATATTTCGATCAGCTTTCGGATAAAAGCATTCGTATTTTGATTCCCGGAGCCGGCAATGCTTACGAAGCAGAATATCTATGGAAAAAAGGGTTTCGGAATGTTTTTGTACTCGATTTTTCGCAAGCGGCCATTCAACGTTTTTGTTCACGCTTTCCCGATTTCCCTAGCGAAAATATCCTGCAACAAGATTTTTTTATTCATCAACTCAGGTATGACTTAATTGTTGAGCAAACTTTTTTTACATCCATTTTCCCTAGTCAGCGACAAGCTTATGTTGAAAAAACGGCTCAGCTACTCCATACGAATGGAAAATTGGTAGGTTTGTTTTTCAATCATCACTTTTCGTTCGATGGACCACCGTTTGGTGGAAGCCAAGAAGAATACCGGCTTTATTTTTCGCCTTATTTTTATTTCAAAATATTCGAAACGGCCTACAATTCAATAAAACCAAGAAAAGACCGTGAACTTTTCATGCTGCTTGAAAAGAAAATTTTCTAAGAAATAACTGTTTTCATTTGAGAGAAAATCTGTTCTTGATCGGTTTTTATCGTTTGATAATCAGTAGATTGTTGTTTTTCTAACCTAAACCATCGGCATTTTTTTCTGAAATCCGTATTAGCAACCCAATACCAACGGGCTAAAATTCCCAAAATGGGCATAGCAACAAAAAATCCAAGAGCAAAAATCCATTCACCCAGCAGAATCAAAACAAAAATACTTCCCAAAAGATGCCAGATTGGATAAAGAAATAGACTAACAGCAAACTTAAAACTACTGTGAAATTGCCTGTCGCTCATTTTATTTCCGACCCAAATAGAAAATCCAAAAGGAAAATAATTCAGCAGCCAGCCAATCGCAAATACAGGCGAAGCCACAAATAAAAGTGCCCATTTGGTAAGCAGTTGGAATTTTGACACCGCAGGTTTTCTCACAACTTCATAATCCAGTTTTTGTGCTGATAAATTATCACGAAAGCGCAAAACAGTGTTTTGAAAACCGCTCATTTGCTCCGGATATTCTTCTTCAAACTTTTCTAAGCGGCGAATGAGTTCCTGATCGGCTTGCAGTTTGAACGGCTGATTTACAGAAGGCAATCCCATTTCTTTTACCATTTCATATTTGTAAATCTCGCGCAGTTCGTTGTATAGATGGTAATATTTTTCGCTTTTGATGTGAACCATCAAAGGAATCAACGACTCGGCAAGTCTTTCTTTTATTTGATTGATAGCCACAGCCGGCGATTCTTTGTAACTTTCAATAAATTCGGAAACAAGAATTGGTTTCCCGAAATTTATCAGCAATTCGGTTTGATAGTCGTAATAATTGGAATAGTCCATTCCAACGGGGATTATCTGCATGTTCAATTGAAAATCGTTTGCTTCTTCGGTTTGAAAAGCAATGCGAGCAAAGCCCTTTTTCAGCGGGCGCAAACGTCTTTCACTTCCGTGATTGCCTTCGGCCATAATCACAATACCGATCTTGTTTTTAATTACATCAATGGTTTTTTGGAACACCTTATCGTTCTTTTTTACTTCGCTATAGCCATCTTTCATTCGGAAAATAGGCAACATCCTAAAAAAATACAAAATGGCAGCAATGAGTGGTTTTTTGTAAATATCCGAACGTGCCATAAAAACCAATCGGCCTTTTACGCCAAAAAGAAAAACCATGGCGTCCATCAAAGCATTCTGATGATTTCCTGTAAATATTAAATGCGCATTTTGGGGAATCTGCTCCCTATTCAAAATCACTATACGTCTGTAAAACACACGGTTGTGCCAAAAAGCAACAAAATATTTCAGAAAAAGATAGATGTACGATTTTTTATCGATTTGATTGATTCCCATTTATTTTTCTTTTACTTCGGCCAAACGTTTTTTGGTGAAAAACCCATACAACTGTGAAAATCCTCCAGACCAATAAGCCGCCAAGCCAAATCCACTTACCATGTGCCAGATTCCCCACCAAGCAGCAATGATGGCCATTCCGCCTAGTTCCAGTTCGGGAGGGAAAATTTTGGGATTAAAAATTAAAACTAAAACTAAACCAGAATTTTGAATTCCTGTTTCGATGGCGATGGTTTTTCGGTCTTGAAATGGCAGTTTGAAAATGCTTGCCAAAAAATATCCCCCACCCAAGGCTAAGGCGTTCTGAATAAGCACTATGAAAAATACAAATTTAACAGCAAGCAAAAAATGATCAAAATTATTCTTAAACGCCAAAACAATGACTGCTAAAAAGATGACAATAGAAATTCTCTTTATTGGCTTTAAAATCTTTTTGGTAAATTCAGGGAATTTTGAGTTCACAAAAACCCCAAACAACAAAGGAATGCCCAAAATAATAAAAACAGTTTGAAACATTTGAAAGGCATCAATCTCGATTGGTCTCACTAAAGTGGCGGCCTCATGCGAATAGGCTTTTACAGCCAATTTTCCCCAAATGGCAAAATTTAATGGCGTCATGATAATGGCTGCTAGTGTAGCAAATGCGGTTAGGCTCACCGACAAGGCGACATTGGCTTTCGAAAGACTCGAAATGAAATTAGAAATATTTCCGCCGGGAGCGGCTGCAACCAAAATAACACCCAATGCCATGGTTGGAGTTAAGAAATCTTTCATTATCAGCACCATCAAAAACGTCAAAACCGGAAGCAAAACGAATTGAGCTACCACACCAATTATAGGTGATTTCGGATTTCGAATCAATGCTTTGAAATGATCTATTTTGATTTCTAAAGCCACACCAAACATCACCACAGCAATGCCAATGTTTAATGACAGAAGAGATGCCGCACTGAAGTTCAGCCGTATTTGATCTAAAGCGAGTAGTTGATCTTGCATAGAAATTGTTTTTCGGCAATAATAATCATTTTTTTTGAATTACAAATTCGTCCCTGATTTTCAGAATGAAAGCCAAACGAAATCGAAAAAAATTTGCGTTCTTTGCAAAAAAAAATCAAACAATGATAACTTTAGGCGAATATAACCAATTGCGTATTGACAGAATCTTAACTCACGGAGCTTATTTGCTCGATGACGAAGGAAATGATGTTTTACTGCCCACTAAATATTTATCGCCTAAAGCACAAGTTGGAGATGACGTGGACGTATTTATTTATACCGATTCCGAAGATAGACTGATTGCTACGAATCTGATTCCCAAAATAACATTGAACGAATTTGCTTTTCTTAGAGTGAAAGACGTAAATCAAGTTGGCGCATTTCTGGATTGGGGATTAGAAAAAGATTTGCTGGTTCCATTTAATGAACAAAACCAACAAATGGAAATAAACCGCTGGTATGTGGTGCGGCTTTTCCTAGATGAGAAAACCAACCGATTGGTGGGTTCAAATAAACTGATTAAATTCTTAGAAACGAGCTTTATCAGTGTTGAGCTTGGCGAAAAAGTGGATTTAATTGTAACCGAAAGAGTTGAACTTGGATATCAAGTCATCATCAATCATGCCCACCGGGGTTTGGTGTATTCCAGTGAAACTTTTCGCGAACTCAATGTAGGCGATGTTTTGACTGGCTATATTAAAAATATTCGTGAAGACGGAAAAATTGATGTGAGCCTTCAAAAACAAGGATATGTGAATGTGGAACCAAGCGCCCAAAAAATACTCGAACTGCTTCAAAATAGAGCCGGCTTTATTGCCTTGAACGACAAAAGCGAACCGGAAGCGATTTATGCACAACTCCAAATGAGCAAAAAAACCTTTAAAAAAGCCATCGGCGGCTTGTACAAACAGAAATTAATTCGAATCGAAGAAAGAGGCATTTTTCTTCAAGACGAAAACGAAGAATAAAATTTCTCGTCTCAACAGTTTTTTTGATCGCTCTCAAATGAATTTTGCTGCATCGGCACCACCGCCCAATGAAGGATAAAAAAGATATTTCTTCAGACTTGGTAATACGCTGAAAAATCGTGTATTTTTGGAATATGCGATAATAAGTGAGTTTTCCTCTTGGCAAACTTCTCCATTATCAAAAAAATAAAACGGTAAACAGATGGGAAAAAAAGCACTGTTTTTCTTTATAGCCTTGTATTTTAGCTTTCATCATCAAGCAAAAGCTCAAAATGAGTTCGTTTCACCACGTGGCGATACCACATTGGCTTCTATTGCTATTCGAAGCGGAAAAGCCCAAATAAAAAACTTTTTTCTTTTCCCAAGCCACCAAGAAATCGAAAGTCTCTATTTGGAAGTTCGCTTTTCGGCCTTGCCACAGAACAAATATTTTGTTCAAAACCCAATTCGAATTGAGGTTCTCAGACAAAATAAGGAGAAAACAGAAGCAATTGAAATAGCCCGATTCTTTATGCCCTGGGCCAACGAAAAGACCGACAAAGATCTCGTCTTTTCTTTTGATATCAGTGCCTATAGCTCGCTTTTCGATCAGGCTGTTGTTTTGCAACTCGAAAGCAGCAATCGTTCTTTGACGACCAACTTTTCGTTGAAATTCAAATGGAAAAAAGGAACGGCTCCGGCAAAAGTACATAGCATTTTAAATCTTTGGCACAGCGATATAAACGGAATTGCTTATGCCGACAAATCAAAACCCATCAATCAACAGCTAAAAGCAAAAATCGTTAAAATTCCAAAAAACATAAAATACGCTCTTCTAAGAATCTATTTATCTGGCTATGGAAGCGAAAACAAAGTTCCGAGCGAGGAAGAATGTAGTAAATTTTATTTTTTGAGCATCAACAAACAAACCATTGCCAAACGACCGGTTTGGCGCGACGACTGCGGTCTGAACGCTTTATTTCCCCAAGCCGGACCTTGGACTTCTGCACGAACAAATTGGTGTCCTGGTCAAACTTTACGTGTATATGATCATTTCATTGCTTTGGGAACTGATACAACACTAAATATTGGTTTGCAGCTACAAGAAACCTCAAAAGAAAATCCAATACTGAAAAGTTTTCTTTTATCAGCAAATCTTATTTTATTTGAAGAGGCACATTTAAAAAACGATGCAGCACTGGTGGAAATTTTGGCTCCAACCAACAGCCCTCTACACAATCGATACAATCCTATCTGCAGCTCGCCGGTAATTCGTGTTAAAAATACCGGCTCCGACACCTTAAAAACGGTGCTTCTAAAATATGGCCTCGACCAAAAGCAAGAGACAAAATATCGCTGGCGCGGAGAGTTGGCTTTTATGGAAGAAGAAATAGTCTATCTTCCGCCTTTAAATTGGTATTTCTACAGTCAAAGAAACAAACCGTCTAGCTTTTTTGTTTCAATTGCCGAAGTAAACCAAAAACCCGACCAAGAAAACGCCAACAACCAGCTTTTTTCGGAAATAAATCTGGCTCCTGTTTATCCAAATAGGATCAGCATTCAGTTTACCACGAATTTGGCTGCCGCTGATAACATCATCGAATTGGTTGATGATATGGGCATTCCGCTTTTTGAGGCAGCAAATTTCGCGAACGACTCTACCTACACTTACAACTTAGATTTGCTTCCGGGTTGTTATGAACTGATCATTTACGACAAACAAGGCGATGGAATTTATTTCCCAGCAAAAAAAACGGGAAAGGGAAGTCTAAAAATAATCGCCACCAAATCAAAAGAGGAGCTAAGTATTTTTGAACCCAATTTTGGAGCCGAAATTCGTCAACAATTTATGATTTTAAAATAATTGAGCATGAACAGAATTTGTCAACTATTTGGGATTGAATACCCCATAGTTCAAGGAGGAATGATTTGGTGTAGCGGATGGGAATTGGCTGCCGCGGTTAGCAATGCAGGCGGACTTGGACTGATTGGAGCCGGGTCTATGTATCCCGAAGTATTAAGAGAACACATTCAAAAAACCAAACTGGCTACTTCACAACCTTTCGGCGTAAATTTACCCTTATTGTATCCACAAATAGATGATCATATTCAGATTATTATCGAGGAAAAAGTGCCTATTGTGTTTACTTCGGCTGGCAATCCGAATAAATTCACGGCCAAACTGAAATCGAACGGAATCGTTGTAGCTCATGTGGTGGCCAATACAAAATTTGCCTTAAAATGTGTGGAAGCCGGCGTGGACGCAATTGTAGCCGAAGGTTTTGAGGCCGGCGGACACAATGGTTTCGAAGAAACCACCACCATGTCGCTCATTCCTTTAATTCGAAAAACGGTCGATATTCCATTGATTGCAGCCGGCGGAATTGGCTGTGGAAAATCGATGCTTGCCGCCATGGCGTTGGGCGCCGACGGAGTTCAAATAGGAAGTCGCTTTGTTGCTTCTGTAGAATCTTCGGCTCATCCAGATTTCAAACAGAAAATAGTAGAGGCAAAGGAAGGTGAAACAGAATTGATACTTAAAAACATTGTTCCGGTTCGGCTTTTGAAAAACGATTTCTACAAAGAGATGAAAAAACTGGAAAACGAACGTGCCGGAATAAGCCAATTGGTGGCACATCTTGGAAAAGGAAGAGCCAAAAAAGGAATGTTCGAAGGCGATATGCAAGCAGGAGAACTGGAGATAGGACAAGTGAGTGCCAATATCGACCAAATCCTTCCCGTTTCGGAAATAATTTCGGGTATGTTGGCCGAATATCGCTCGCAACGCGCGCTATTGCCCAAACTATAAACGCTAGCTAAGCAGCCTCTAAAAAAATGAACCCCAAACACATTTTCTACAAAATCCCATTGGTTTTCGTTCTGATCTTCGGACAATTCCTCCTTTTTTCCTGCTCCAATGAAAGAGAAACTACTGTCCTGTCGCGAGGCTGGAAATTTTCCAAAGGAATGAATGAAACCGCTTTTCTTTCCGAATTTGATGATCGCAACTGGGAAAATGTAGTGCTTCCTCACGATTGGGCAATAGAAGAAGATTTTGAAATGGAAGGCGATGGAAATACCGGAAAACTTCCGTGGAAAGGAGAAGCCTGGTACCGAACAAAACTTGAAATCCCGAGTAAATATTCCACAAAGAAACTCTATCTGCTTTTCGACGGAATTATGTCACTTCCCAAGGTTTATGTCAATGGGAATCTTGCTGGGAAATGGGATTATGCTTACAATTCATTTTATTTAGACATCAGCCATTTTGTAAAAGCCGGACAGGAAAATAATTTGGCCATCCATGTTGATACGCGTATGCACGGCAGTCGCTGGTATCCGGGCGCCGGTATTTATCGAAAAATCCAATTGATTGCCGTAAATCCTATCCACGTAGCAATTTGGGGAACGCAGATAACAACAGGCGTTTTAAATCAGGAGAAAGCCGATATAAAAATAGCAACCAGACTGAACAACCATTCCACTTCGGACGCAGAAATTACTCTGAAACACCGAATTTACGAAACGGGAGCGAAGCAATTTGTAGAGCAAGAAATAAGTGGAAATATAGCAAAAAACACTCAGGAGATTTTTGATCTTTCTATTCAAATACCAAATCCAAAACGCTGGGATATTGAAAATCCTACGATTTATCAGGTCGAAACGAGCGTTTATCGGAACAAAAAACAAATAGATACCTACCATTCCACGTTTGGTTTAAGAACGATTCGGTTTACTGCCGACAGCGGCTTTTTTCTGAACGGGAAACGGGTTCAATTGAAAGGCGCCAATCTTCATAGCGATTTTGGTCCTTTAGGNNACCAGCCACAATCCGCCCGCTCCCGAAATGTTGGACTTGTGCGATAAAATGGGACTTCTGGTGTTTGAGGAGATTTTTGATAAATACGACAACAAAGCCGATATCCTTGATACGACTAACTTTGAGGATTTTGCTGAGCGCAATATTCGCAATTTTATTCAAAGAGACAGAAATCATCCATCCGTTTTTATTTGGAGTGTTGGAAACGAAATTGGTGATGTTCAGTGGAATATCGACAGCGGATTTTATAAGCTTCAAACCATGCTAAAGTTTGTGAAGGAATTTGATCCAACACGTCCAACCACCCTGGTTTGCGATAGTTACGAAAGTGCTCAGCTTCGCCACTTCGATTTTTACGACATCCACAGCTGGAATTATGGGCGACGCTATCGTTTGGCTCGGGAATTGGAACCAAACAAATCGGTGATTATAAGTGAGTCGGCTTCCACCTTAAGCACCCGTGGATTTTATGAGTTCCCATTGCCCGAACAAAAAACCGATTTTACCAAATCATTGCAGGTGAGCTCCTACGATTTTCACGCTCCCGAATGGGCCGAACTAGCTGATGATGATTTTATGTGGCAACAACAAGAACCGTACATTGCAGGAGAATTTATATGGACAGGCTTCGATTATCTGGGCGAGCCCGCACCCTACACAAATCAATGGGTGAAAGAGAATGGATTGACCGACAAAGAAGCCTCCAGAAGTTCCTACTT
>DMBV01000002.1 GCA_003445975.1 Bacteroidales bacterium | reverse complement strand
AGAGTCCTTTTTAGGTTTTTCAATCAAATTAAGGAACATGCTTCCTGAATTTGTTCTTGGGGCTTTTCAAAAAAAAAGAACCAATGGGCCGATTTAAGTACGAACACGTAAAAAAATACAACCCAATTGATTCTAAATTTATTCGCTAAAATCTTAGAAATATTTATTATCCAAATATGGTTCTTTCTGATTGTTGGATTTAAAATAATCTATATTGTCAGACGAATTTGTCAATACAAATGTATTGATGGTATTTGTGGTGGCTGCAGTTCCAACTACTACAATTTCAAATACTCGCCAAGTGTCACCAGTTCCGGTAAAAGTGGGCGGACTAAAACTTCTTAGTAAGCCGGTATGATCGTACAATTCCACTTTTGCAGGAGAAGAAACTATTCCACTTCCGCCGGTGGCTGTGTATCGATTGGAATAATTATGAACTGAATAACGGTATGTGCCTGTATAAAAGCTGGTTATGGTGGTTGTTTCGGGTCCGTAGCTTACCAAATCGTCCACGTCTAAGCTTACATATTGATTTGGATTTTTGTCGGAATAATACATATGAAACCTTCCGCCACTGCCGTCGGGACCGGTCAAATGACTGTCTAAGTCGTCGGGCGTAACACCCCAAGTCAAAACAATTCTATAGCTGCCGGCATTTGGTGCACTAACTAGTGTAACCGCNNGACCTGGTTTTAAACACAGGTAAGATGTCCGTGGAAAAGGCGGTCAGTATTATCCAGGCGGCCTTGGCTTAAGTTTTCGTTATTGTTATCGTTTTGTTATTGTTCATAGAAATTCACTAAGTACGGGCGTTTCTAATGTAGGGGATTGGGAAAATTCCAATCCCCTTTGAGTTTTTTGTAGGTTTTATTTTTTTTATCAAAGCAGAACTTTGCATTTAAATTGCTTAATTTGCTGGATTATGATTTAAAATAAATCCAATTTCACGCAAAAGCTCTTTCGTATGTTCTCATCTCATTTAAATGAACTGCTCGAAGAATGGAATTCCTCTTTAGCAAAGAATCAAAACTTGGCCACCGATTTGCTCCAAACAGCTGATTCATTGGCACAAAGCGAAAAAATGAATACGTTGCCCAATGAGTTGGCTCATCTTTTCCTGAATTCCACCGGCAAAAGCTCTTTTTTGAAACAACTTTCGTCTGTTGAATCGAGAAATAAATGGTCGGAAGTGGTATTTAAATTCATACAAGCATCCGAATATTCCTTGCTCGATATGTTTCAATATCGTATAAAAGAAGTTGGAAATCAGTCGCTTTTTATTGATATGAGCACCGAGCTGCCACTGCGATGGACATACAAGCAAGTCGATCTTCATACCCGCGAAATCGCCTGCGTATTTTACCGTTTTTCGGATGCTCCTCGCGTGGCCATTTATTCCGAAAATAGTGTGGAAAGTGCTATGTGCGATCTGGCGTGCTTGTTTTACGATATTTTTGATAGCCCACTCAATGTACATTTTAATAAAGATACACTTACACTACTTTTCGACCAACTGGAAGTGAACATTGCTGTGGCGGATACTGCCAGCCGATTGAAAATTCTGGAGGAAGTTCGGAAAATAAGCAAAAAACCATTTGTTATTTTTGTTTTGGATCCAGCCTTACCAACCAACGAAAAAGATATTTTCTTTTTAAATGAAGAATGCAAAGTTTTTGGATTGGAAGAAATTAACGCTCTTTTGAACGCCAGAAAACGAAAACCAATCAATCAGGTGGCCACCACTATGTTTACATCGGGAAGCACTGGCTTAGCAAAAGGGGTTTCTTTTTCCAATTACTCACTTGTTTCAAAAAGATTTGCACGTGCAGCGGCTGTTCCAGAAGTCGGAAACAATGAAGTAATGCTTTGTTTTTTGCCGCTTTTTCATACCTTTGGGCGCTATCTGGAAATGTTGGGTTCTATCTATTGGTTTGGCACTTATGTATTTACTGGAAACAATTCAACGGAAACTTTACTTTCGCTCTTTCCTAAAATAAATCCTTCTGTATTTATAAGCATCCCACTACGCTGGACACAACTGTACGAAAAAACCATGGAAATGGTGAAATCTACTGATTCTGCTATCGAAATTAACAGAAAACTTAGAGAGGTGGTGGGAAATAGATTGCATTGGGGACTGTCAGCGGCCGGATATTTAGATCCAAAAATATTTCAATTTTTTCAGGATCAGGGTATTTTTTTGTGTAGCGGATTTGGAATGACCGAAGCCACCGGAGGAATTACGATGACTCCTCCGGGAAAATACATCGAATCAACCACCGGAATTCCATTGCCTGGCTTGAAAGTTCGTTTTACACAGGAAAACGAAATGGAAATTAGCGGACATTATATTGCGCATTATTTAGAAAATGCCGGCCCCAATGATATCATAAAATTCCCGATCGATGACCAAACTGATTTTTGGATGCCCACAGGCGATATTTTTAGTGTCAATTCGGATGGATATTTCGAAATAATTGACCGACTGAAAGACATCTATAAAAACAACAAAGGACAAACAATCGCTCCCTTATCAGTCGAAAAATTATTTACAGATGTGCCCGGAATAAAGCATACTTTTTTGGTTGGCGATGCGCGCCCATACAATGTTCTGCTAATTGTTCCCGACGAAGCGGATGCCGTTTTGAAAGCAACAGGTTCTTCTGAAAATAAAATGGAATATTTTCATCAGATTGTGGCGGCAGCGAATAAAGATTTGGCTCCTTACGAACGCGTGATCAATTTTGCCTTGCTCAAACGTGATTTTAAGATTGACAAGGGCGAACTGACTCAGAAGGGAAGTTTTAATCGGAAAACTATTGAGGCAAACTTTGCAGAAAGTATCAATAAATTGTACGAAAGCAACACCGTTACACTAAAAATAAAAGGACTTAAAATTCAGATTCCAAGATGGTTTTTCAGAGATTTGAGTATTCTGGAAAGCGATATTGTACTCGATTCGTATGGATTATTCAATACCCAAAACAAACAAAAGTTACGTTTAAAAGTATTGAAAAAGTCGGGGAAAATTTTGATTGGCGATTTGATTTATTCCGTTTTAGGACATGAAATTGATTTGGGATTGTTTGCTCGCCAACCACGTTTATGGATTGGAAACCCAGAACTGATAAGCTTTTGTCCTATAAAAGAAGGTTGGGATTTGCCGTTAAAACAACTCACTGCACAGGTTGAACGTCCTTTTGAAATGGGTCATGAATACAGTTTTCTGAATTTACCACCAATCAATCAAGTACGCGATCAACGTTTGATTTTTGTGAATACAATTCTTAGTCTTGCTCTTTTTGGCGATTCCAAACTTTCGCTCGAAAACACCATGCAAATCAAAGAAATATTTGGACAATACGATGAAAAAGTGGCCGAAGTAATCCGAAGGAGATTGGAGGCATTGGCGTGTCATCCATTGGAAGAGGTGAGGGCACTCGCTTATCGCATCTTGTTGTTGGACGATGCCAGCCCGGATTATTCTAAACTTTTTCCGGCTTTTATCCAGTCGGGATTGACTTTTTTGAACGAAAACTCCATTCGCGAAATTGCTTCCCAAGATATGGGAAAACAACATTTAGAAAGTCTCCGACAGCGATTGTACATCTATCGAGTTCAGCTAAATTGGCCGGCCGATAAAAATACACGGAGCCAGTTTGAAAATGTACTGGAACTGCTCTACAATTTTGCCTACAATCATATCGAATATTACAGCTCGGTGAGGGCTGAATTTGCGAGCTGGATTTTGCATAAAAGCGATCCTTATCTTGTAAAAATAGCCTACAATCATTTTAAATTACTTTATGAAAATTTTGAAATTAAGCTTCGACACCAGTCGGCGATTCTTACGAAAGAAGAATGGTTGCGAAAAATTGTTTTTGAAGAAGGTATTACAAGCGATATCTCAGAAAATGTTTTAAATATTTTTTCCGAATCCACTTTTATCCGACAATCGGTTATGTTGGCTTACGAAGACAACGATTTTGATATCGATCAGATAGTAGAAAAAGGAATGTGGATTTCGCGCCTTCGGTCGTTTGGCGATTTTAAACATTTTCGTCTGAGCATCAATACTTTTGCCGGAAAGCATTTCGATTTGCATTTTATGATAAACAAAACCATTGGTTTGTCCGAAGGGGCCAAAACCGTCCATTGGCTTGCTGCAATTTCCGGCTATCCGTATGCAACGCTAAGCATGCCGGCACTGGGTTGTTTTCGTCCAAAAGATGGTGCGCTCACGAGTAAGTTTATTGGCGAATTAAGCATTTGGGACAAAGTGCGCGAATTTGCGGGAATTCATCATTCGCTTGGTTATTTGAACATTCGCAATCCTTGGCGAAAATTATTCATCAAAGGCTTGGCAGTGTTTTATATCGCTTGGCGCCAGAGCGGTTTTCAGATTGTTCCGGGAATTGTATCTCCAACAAATGTGGTTGTTCCTGAATTGGATTATTTGGAATCGGCAACCATCATTTCTGTAGCCGGGCTGAAGGAATATAAAAATACACTTTCCTTGGTAAAACCTATGCTCGAAAATTTCTTCTTTCGCTTGGAAGCGCATTATCCATGGGTTGCAAAACAATTGAAAGTGCGTTGGATTTTTGATGCCTGCATCGAAGCATTAGGCTATAAGGCCGGGTTCGAATTTCTTATTCAATTGAAAGCTGATTTACAAAAAAATCCCCTTTATACTTCCGATCATGAAAGTTTGGAACTTATTTTGGATGCGTATCTAGATCGCATGAAGGCAACCTATTATTTGCCTTTGGCCTATTACAATACCATTGATCAATACAAAGAATGGGAAAAGATCAATCCGGCATCTACCGAAATAGCAAAAGAACAAACCATTTTTGAGTTGTCTGGATTGTATCGCATTTATCGCTTTGCCGAAATTGTGCGATACAAACTCTACCGAAATACATATTTTGCCAATGCAAGCCAAGAAATTCAGGCTGCTTTTGATGCTTTATTGGAAAGAATGGATAAAGATATTTCTATACCAGCTACTCAATTGTTGGAATTGTCGGATTTGCAGTCTGCACTGAAAGAACCGGAAGACAAAGGAATTTTTAGCCGCATGGTTTTTTCGCGGCTTCAACGACAACAAAAACTAGACATTGTAAAATTGAGTGAGAGCAAGAAAGAGCAAGTAGTTGTAAATTCTTATCTCAAAGATAAATTGGGCTCTGAATATATTTTTAGAGAGCCGCTCGAACCCAGCGAAATAGGAAAACTTTATCGATTATTCTTTGAAGAAAATTATCCGAAGTCGATTTCGAAAATGGATAAACACATGGTGGTTATTGATAAACAAGGCAGGGTAGTGGGCGGATTGTGTTATATTTTATTGGAAAATCATGTTGTTTTGCTCGATGGAAGTGCCATAACAACTCCTTTGAAAGGAAGAGGGATTGGAAGTGCTATGATTGATGCTTTTTCAATTCGGATGGCAAGCGAAGGCGTAAAGATTATCAAAGCTCACTTTCTGCTGGGAAATTTCTATCTAAAACTCGATTTTAAAGTCGATAAAAAATGGGGCGCTTTGGTCAAATTTCTCAATTAGCTAAAAATCCCCGAAAATGCTACATTTTCGGGGATTTTTTTTAATTTCAGTTACTAAATTACCGCCTCAATATAGCTCTATCTGTGCCTTGAATGTGCTGTCAATCTTGGTGTTCAATTCTGTAAGTCCATATTCTTTGGTCGATTGTTCCATACGCTGAAGAACGCCTAGCGCAGTTTGATGATCGGTGATGAGCAAATCTTTAAAGTTTGGTCGTTGCGAATTGATAAAATCCAAATCACTTGTATAATAATCATAAAGTGCTTCCAAAACAACACTCGCTTTTTCTTTGGCTCCTGCCCGTAAATAGCTTTCGGCATAAGGAATCATATACATATCCCAATGGATTTTTTCGTTGGGAAAATAAGTAATATACGTATCCAAAGCCGCTATGGCTCGTTGTGTATAGTCTTGGATTTTTGAAGCGTTTGCGATCGAGTCTTGATAAGCAAGCAAATCGGCTCTGTCGAGCAAAGCTTCGGCAACGCGTAGCAAATTGTTTTTTGGAATGCCAGCATTTCGATAACTTTCGCGGTCGATGCTTACATTTTTCTTTTCCAAATTGCCGTATTTTGCTTTTTTAACCAATAAATCGTACGATTTGTCTGGGTCAACTCCGCCCATATTGCTAATAAATCCTTCGGCTTTATAGGGCAATAGACGATAAACAAATCCTTCCAAATGCATATATTCGTCCAAACCTACAATTTTCTTCACACTCGATGGGCTTGCAAAATAGATAGGTCGTTCCCAATTGTTGGTGGCCAATAAATCGAGCAACATAAGATCGTTTTTGTATAATGCATTGCCTCCAATGCGCCAACTTAAACTGTCAGGGACATCATTAATTTTATTTAAAGGTACCAGTCCGCTTCTAAGAAGTTTTGTTTTGTCAAGCGTAATTTTCACATTGTGAGTAGGAGCATAGTTTAAATCGGTTCCGCTGACTGTTTGAATTTTGGTGGAAGGATGATCGCTTTTGATAAATTCAATAATGTCTTTGAGTTCAATATTTCCCGCAATTCGATCGGCAATAGGAACGTAATCATTGATTCCTTTGTCGTATTTTTCGGGTGGAATGGAGAGTGGTATTTTTTCTGAATCGTACAATTTTCTGCTCAATTGCTGAACGTACCACGAACCGGATGAGAGCATATAATTTACCACTCTTATGTCTGTTCTAAATCCTTCTACTTCCTGAATGTACCACAAAGGGAAAGTGTCGTTATCGCCATTTACAAACAAAATGGCGTTGGGTTCGCACGACGACAAATAGTTGTAAGCAAAATCACGTGCTGTGGTTCTTCCCGAACGATTGTGATCGTCCCAGCCTTCGCTGGCCATAATTCCGGGAACCAAAACCAAGCTAATCGATCCCACTAAAATGCTTGCGATTTTCAGCCCAAGTTTGTTTTTTAATAGATTGATAAGCGGAATAAGTCCCAATCCTATCCAAATAGAAAAGGCATAAAATGAACCGGCATAAGCATAGTCTCTCTCGCGTGGTTGATAGGGTGTAAAGTTGAGATACACAATGATGGCAATGCCTGTCATCACAAACAAAAGTAAAACAACCCAAAAATCTTTGTTGTTTTTGTTTAATTGATAAAATAATCCAATTAGACCCAACAGAAATGGCAGAAAATAAAAAGTATTTCGAGCTACATTTTCGCTCTGGATTGGAAGTTTGTTTTGATTTCCAAGTCGAATAGAATCCAGAAAATCGAATCCGCTAATCCAGTTTCCATCTCGAATATTTGGCTGAGTTTCTACATCGTTTTGTCGGCCAACGAAATTCCACATAAAATAGCGGAAATACATATGACTCAATTGATAGCCAAAGAAAAAGCGGAGATTGTCGGCAAAAGTGGGTTTATACACAATTTGCTCGCTTCCTTCTCTATCATTTATTCTTACTGGTGTTCCTTTTGATGTTTTATAGCTTTCGTATATTTCGATGTGTTCGGGTTTTTGGTTGCTCCACATTCGCGGAAAAATTCCCGACAATTCAGGATTGTAAACGGGTTCAGAATCTTTTCCAGAATCAGAAATAATGTATTTTCCCAATTTCGAATCTCTGTTGTAGGTAGGCGATTTGTCTTTCCATGCGGCTATGTCGGCATTGTAATATTGTCCATAAGCCAATGGCCACGTTCCATATTGTTCGCGCAACAAATAAGACAACATATTGATTGCGTCTTTGGGGTCGTTTTCGTTGATTGGTGGGTTGGCATTTGCACGAATTACCAACATCAGAAAAGAAGAATACCCAATAAAGATAAATGTGATGCTCAGCATGGCAACATGTGCTATCAAGTATTTTTTTCGCAATGTAAAACGAATTGCCCACACCAGAACGCCTGCCAAAGCTACAAAAAACAGAATACTTCCTGAATTGAATGGCAATCCAATCACATTTACAAAGAAAAGTTCAAAACTTCCGGCCAATTGCACTGTGATAGGAATGATAAAATACATGATAAACGAGAGGACAAAAAGCGAAATGAGACCAGCCAATACAAAGCCTTTTTGATTTGTTTTTTTGAACTTCTTAAAATAAACAACATAAGTGAGTGCAGGAATTGCAAGCAAATTGAGCAAGTGAACGCCAATGGATAAACCCATCAAAAAGGCGATCAGAATAAGCCATCGATAGGAATAATTGCTGTCTGCCACTTCTTCCCATTTCAATATGGCCCAAAAAACAACGGCCGTAAACAAACTCGACATGGCATATACTTCGCCTTCAACTGCCGAAAACCAAAATGAATCGGAGAATGTGTAGGCAAGAGCTCCAATTATACCGCTGGCCATGATTGGAAACAACGATTCTTTGTTTTCCGGATTGCTTACCAATTTTTTGGCCAAACGTGTAATGGTCCAGAAAAGAAATAATATGGTAAAACTACTCGCCAATGCCGACATCAAATTGATCATCATGGCCACATTTTCAACATTGCCAAAGGCAAAAAGACTGAAAAAGCGTCCTAACAATTGGAAAAATGGAGCTCCGGGAGGATGGCCTACTTGGAGTTTGTACGAAGTTGCAATGTATTCGCCCACATCCCACCAACCGGCAGTTGGCTCAAGCGTCATAAGATATACCAATGAAGCAATGGCAAATACGATCCATCCTGTTATGTTATTTACTTTTTTGAACATAGTAATGATCTTAATTATTAATTATTGTTTTTGTTGCAACTACAAATAAATCAAAGCATTCCGCTGTTGAATTTTTTACGAAAAAGTCGGCTAATTGTATATTTTGTATGTTCGAAGCGTTTTCTTTATGCAATTTATTTCTGTTCAATCTATTTAAAATGTCGTACGGAATTTGCAAGAGTTTGCGAGGCAGTTTATGCTGCAAATCAAAGAGGTCGAAACGTGTTATTTTCGCTACATTTTTTTTGTTTTGCAGATAGTAGTTCATTACCTTTTCGCTTCCATAAACGCCTTTTATCTCCACTGATTTAAAGATTGGTTTGATCAACACTTCCAGTTCTTTGGAAAGATATTCGCGCACGTGCCATGGATTTCTTGTCAAGGACATTTCCCGATTTGGAGTTGTCAGAATAAGCGTCCCATTGGGTTTCAATACACGAAAAATCTCTCGAAGAAAAAAAGCGTCGTCGTTGATGTGTTCAATTACCTGAAAACTGACCACAAAATCGAAGTAATTGTCCTGAATGTTGAATAGTGGCGGAACGGCCATTTGATAAAAGTGAACATTTCCTGTACCCTCCAAATGAGAAGGAAATTTATCAATTGCATGATATTCAGTTGATTTTGGCGATAAGTAAGCAATTCCATAGCCTTCGCCCGAACCAATTTCCAACACACGGCCATGTATTCTTTCTGAAGCTTCAAAATACGCAATCATGTGGCGTTGATGCATAACATTGTCGGAAACTAATTTGGCTGAATGTCGCTCTGCTGTTTGGATAATACTCATCNNAATCCCATAAGCATCGGTTTCTGGAATTTTGCCGTTGATCGCCAAAGAATCGATCGGATAATAAGTACAGCAGTTTATTTCAACCGGAAGCATACGTGCAAAAATAGTGTCGGTATCTTGCGAATTCAATTGTAGATAAAATGTTTCTTCGGTATTTTCTAAAAGCACCCAGCTCAAAACCTGCGAATTCAAAACCATTTGATTGTAGTAATTGTAAACAAAAATGTCAAGATAGGTTTTGGTATCGCCTTTAAAATAATACAGTTTTAAAGAGTCAGCCGAATAAGTATAATCGTTAAACAAATTGGCTCCCGTTTCCTGATCAACGACTTTAAAAAAAAGCTGAGAAGGCTGATAAACACATTCGCCACATTCGGGGTCTTTTAAACAAGAAGTACTCAAAAGAATTATTCCTAAAAGGAAAAATAAATTTTTAAAACGAAATCCGATCATACTATGAGATTTTAATTGATTGAAACAGCTTGCAGTGAAATTCGATTTCTTTTCATGCAAACATTGTTTTTTTCTTCGCCGATAAAAATACCAAATACTATGCCAGAAGACCTACTATTGCTAAAAAGTAATTATCCCCATGGCCCACAAAATGCGCCTCGCTAATTATACACTTGTCTTCGCTTCATATATCGAGTCTTTGTTGGGTTTAATTGCGCAAAATTTCGTTTTATTTAACAAATTAAATAACTTTACGCCATCAATTGATTTATTTAATAAGTTTTACTTCGATAATCATGCGCTTAAATCTCAAAACAAAACTCAATCTTTACATTCTGTCGGTAGCAACATTGGTCTATCTGGTTGCAATTGGTTATATTAGCCTTCAGTTAAAGAATTCAACCTATGCCGATTCTGCAGCTTTGGCAAGTGCTTACACACGAGAATATAGAAACAAAGTACAAGACGATTTGAATAAAATCATGGTTTCTACACGAACGCTGAGCGATGCGCTGGGCGATCATAAAAAATACAGTGAAAAGGAGAAAGATGTTTTTTACAACGATCTGATGGTGAGTTGGATGAAAAACAACGACGGTTATTTGTCAGTTGGGTTGTCGTGGGAAAAAAAGGCTTTGGACGAAAATTACGACAAACGAAACGGTCGTGTAAGAAGTATTTATTTTCGAAGAAATAATACAATTCAATGGACGACCGAAAGTAGGGAAGAAAACGATTTGAACCTCACTACGGTTTATTATAAAATCAGAGAGAAGAATGAAGAAACCATTGTAGATCCCTATTACGATGTTTCAACGCCCGAATTGGCCGGGGTTTTGATGACAACCGTAACTTGTCCAATCAGAGACAAATTTGGACGATTTGATGGTTTATTGGGCGTAGATATTTCGTTAGAAACTATGAAAGACATCATTGCCGATATTCATCCTTTTCAAGGAACCGTTTCCTATATCGTGGCAAACAACCGATTGCTGGTAGCTCATTCCAATCATTCATTGATAGGACAAGATTTCTTCCGAACTCTGAAAGGAGATAGTACTTTGTTTAAGACTGGTTTCGAGAAATCGCTCCAAAATCAAGATTTTGAATTTGAATACATCAATAGCCAAAACAAGAATAAATATTTTGTGTCGTTTGCTCCCATTTCGGTCGGAAAATCGAGCAAAAAATGGCTGATTGGCATCGAAGTTCCTGTGGCCGTGGTGATGCAAGAAGCAAATACTACTTTTCGCAATGCTATAATAGTAGGAATAGTTGGCTTGCTAATCTTGTATTTGCTCATCTATTTTATTTCGGCTGCCATCAGCAAACCGATCGTGGAAGGGATCAATTTTGCAAAAACCATTTCTTCTGGAAATCTGGAAGCGCGGTTGGAAATTAGCAGCAATGACGAAACAGGTGATCTGGCCGAATCGTTGTCGGCCATGGCCGAAAAATTGCGAATTATCATGGCCGAGATTATTCATAGCTCAAACAAGATTGCAAATTCTAGTTTAGATTTAGCTCATTTTGCTGAAGAATTGTCCGAAGGGTCGAGTAGCCAAGCCGCTTCGGCCGAAGAGATTTCCGCCTCTATGGAGGAAATGGTTTCCAATATTCATCAGAATACCGCCAATGCGATGGAAACAGAAAAAATTGCCATTCAGGCTGTAGAAGGTATTCGCCAAGGAAACGAATCAACAAAATCGCTCTCTTTGGCGATCAATAATATTGCTGAAAAAATTTCTATCATCGGCGAAATATCGCGACAAACAAATATTTTGGCATTGAACGCAGCTGTTGAAGCTGCCCGCGCAGGCGAACATGGAAAAGGTTTTGCTGTAGTGGCCGACGAGGTTCGGAAATTGGCTATGCGATCGCAAGAAGCTGCAAAACAAATTGATGACCTAACCATTCAAGGCGTAAAATTGGCCAAGGATACACGCGAAAAATTGATGAATATTATCCCAAGCATCGAAAAAACGGCTGTTCTAGTTCAGGAAATTGCTGCTGCTAGTTTGGAACAAAAGTCGGGTGCCAATCAGGTAAGCGAAGCCATCAATCAGTTGAATGTGATTACACAACAAAATGCCGGATCTTCCTCCAGTTTTTCGCAAAACTCGGAAGCTTTGGCAAACGAGGCCGAAAGTTTGAAAACACTTATTGCCTATTTTAGCGTGAAAGACTTGGACGAATAAAGCTCTGTTTTGATTGCAAATGAAATCGAAAGCTTAACTAGTTTTAGAAAAAATTGATTTGAAAAACTCCGTTTATCTTCTCACCTTTGCAATTGATGAATTATTAGCATGATAAAAACGCGTGGAATATTCAAATCTTATGGAGCAATTCATGTTCTGAAAGATATACACTTAGATATTGATTCTGGGGAAATTATTGGTATTACCGGTGCTTCAGGCGCAGGCAAAACAACTTTGCTTCAAATTTTGGGAACACTCGATCGGCCCGATAAAGGGGAAATGGAAATAGCCGGACAAAATGTTTTTGCACTCAATGACAAAGCATTGGCCGATTTTCGAAATCAGCACATTGGTTTTGTATTTCAATTTCATCACCTTTTGCCCGAATTCACAAGCTTGGAAAATGTATGTTTGCCCGGTTTTATTGGCAAAAAACCACGAAAACAAGTAGAAAAACGGGCTGCTGAGTTGCTCGATTTTTTGCAAATGAGTCACCGTTTGGATCATAAACCGAATCAGCTTTCAGGCGGCGAACAGCAGAGAATAGCCATTGCCCGCGCTTTGATCAATTCACCAAAACTTATCCTGGCCGACGAGCCATCCGGAAATCTCGACAGCGAAAATACCAAAGAACTTCATAAATTGTTTTTTGCGCTTCGTCAAGAATTTAAGCAGACTTTTGTAATTGTTACGCACAATATCGAATTGGCCAATATGTGTGACCGAAAATTGGTATTGAAAGATGGCAGTTTTGAAATATAAATGGGTATGAGCTTAAACAAAGGAAAAGACGCAAAACCACACATTGGAATATTTGGTCGTAGAAATTACGGAAAAAGCAGTTTGATTAACACGCTGGCAAATCAAGACATTGCCATTGTCTCTGATATTCCTGGAACAACTACTGATCCGGTAAAGAAATCGATGGAAATGGCCAATCTAGGAGCTGTAATTTTGGTAGATACCGCCGGAATAGACGACGATAGCCCTTTGGGAAAAGAAAGAATAAAGAAAAGTTTGCTCCAAATTAGCCAAATCGACCTCGCTATTCTTGTAATTGTGAACAATGTTTTTGATCGAATTGAAGAGGAACTGATCGATTTGTTTGCCAAACAAGAAATTCCCTATCTGATCGTTCAGAATAAAACAGATATTTTCCCTATCAATCTTGAAAAATCCAATGCTTTGTCGGCGCGATTGCAAGTTCCTTTGATTCATTTCTCTTGCTCTAAGCCCGAAAATGTGAAGGTTTTGTTTGAGGAATTGAATAAGTTGATTCCAAGCAGCAGTCTTCAATTTAAATCACTGTTGGGCGATTTAATCCAAAAAGACGAGCTTGTTCTACTCGTAACACCAATCGATTCGGAAGCTCCCGTAGGCCGAATGATCTTGCCTCAAGTTCAGCTTATTCGCGATGTATTGGACAATCATGCCGTTGTGGTTTGTGTGCGTGAAACGGAACTAGAAGCGTTTTTGACCAAAGTACGGCCAAAACCGGTTTTGGTGATTACCGACAGCCAAGCATTCGAATTGGTGGATAAAATTGTTCCACCCGAAATTCCATTGAGTAGCTTTAGCATCGTTTTGGCACGCCAAAAAGGCGAGTTTGAGCACTATCTGAAAGGCACCCCAAAATTAGCCGAATTGCACGATGGCGATCGGATTTTAATGCTTGAATCATGTACTCATCATGTTTCGTGCGACGACATTGGTCAAGTTAAAATCCCAAAATGGTTGAATCAGTTTTCGGGCAAAGAATTGATTTATGAAATGGCTTCGGGATTGGAGGGGATTAGTAGGCCAATTGCTGACTATGCGCTTGTGATTCAGTGTGGAGGATGCGTAATTACTCAAAAACAAATTAAAAATCGCTTGCGGCCGGCTATTGAAGCAGGTGTGGCGGTTACAAATTACGGATTGGCCATTGCTTTTATGCATGGAATTTTTCATCGTGCAACGGCGCCTTTTCGATCGCAGAAAATATAAAGATTTCAATATTCAAAACTGTAAGAAATGAATATAATACTAACAGGAGCCAGCAAAGGAATCGGATACGAAACCGCTCTCCAATTGGCTGCGCGAGGTGGCAATTCCATTTTAGCCATCGCCCGTTCGGAAAAACAATTAAAAGAATTGAAAAATAAAGTGGATGCTGAATTTTCACAATCGCATTTGGATTATTTTGTTTTCGATTTTTATAAAGGTGATTTTAATTTATTGAAAAAGGAAATTCGGAAACAGTTTAAGACGCTCGATATTTTAATCAACAATGCAGGTTTTCTAATTGCCAAGCCATTTCTGGAAATTTCGGCCGACGATTTCGATCAAACATTTACCATAAATATTAAATCCGTATTTCAACTCTGCCAACTTGCCATTCCTTTGATGAAAAAAGGATCGCATATTGTCAATATCAGCAGCATGGGAGGAGTTCAAGGAAGCGTAAAATTTTCGGGACTGAGTGCGTATTCTGCCAGCAAAGGCGCCTTGTCTGTATTGACCGAAAGTTTGGCCGTTGAGCTAAATGAAAAGGGAATTGCTGTTAATGCATTGGCTCTGGGAGCTGTTGATACGGCCATGCTTCGCTTGGCTTTTCCTCATTTCAAAGCACCACTCACAGCCCAAGAAATGGGAGCGTATGTAGCTGAATTTGCAACCACCGGCTCCAGCTATTTCAATGGAAAAATAGTGCCTTTGTCGGTTTCGACACCTTAAGCTAAGAAAAAGGAAGAAATCTAGCCATCGAAATTGAATAGTCGGATAAAACAAAAAAGCTCTGTAAAAAAATTACAGAGCTTTTTTTTGAAATTTGCGGTCCGGACGGGACTCGAACCCGCGACCTCCGCCGTGACAGGGCGGCATTCTAACCAACTGAACTACCGAACCAATTTTTATATGAACTTGCTTCCCTTTGAAAGCGTTGCAAAAGTACATTAATTTTAATTATCTCCAAATAATTTCTTTCTTTTTTTGAGCAGATTTATTTTTGAAAAAATGAACTAAAATTGTCTGACAAAAATTAAATGATTTGAGCTAAATCCCAATTCTGCTTTGGTTTCAATAACCTCTGGCTTAAGTCAGAGTTTATTGAAATTTTATTTCTGAAAAAATGAATTCCATTTGCCCGGCTCGAATAGCCATTTGTTTGAGCCACTGGCAAAATGGTTCTGGCGAAAACGGACTTTCGCCCAAAATAGTATTTGAAATTGGATTCCAATTCGCAATCCTGAGCAATTGCAAACAGGCGTTTATTTCAGAACGAGCGGCAAGCTAAACTTAAAAGTAGATCCCATGCCTTCGTCTGACTCCAACCAAATCTTTCCTTTAAAAGCTTGTACAAGCCCTTGCGAAATCGCGAGCCCTAAACCAGTTCCACCGTAGAGTTTTGTAGTTTTCAGTTCTGCTTGCATAAACCGCTGAAATATAGCTTCTTGTTTGCTTTTTGAAATGCCTATCCCTGTATCGCTTACATAAAATAAGATGCTTTTTTCATTGTCGCTCAATCTGCTGCCAAATTCGATATACCCGTGATGTGTGAATTTTAGTGCATTATTAATCAGATTGATGAGTATCTGTTTCAGCCTAAATTCATCGGAAATAAAATAAAAGTCAGCGGTTGGAAAATCGAACTTCTTGACCAGACGCAAGCCTTTGTTTTTGGCCGGGATTTCGAACATATTAAAAAGACTGGTAAATGTTTCGGCTAAATTCACACGCTCGTAGTTGAGTGCTATTTGTCCGGCTTCAATTTTCGAAATATCAATTATATCGTTTATGATATTCAATAATTGATTTCCATTTTGCCGGATTATTGTTAAAAAATGATTTTTTTCATCGGCCGAGATATCTTCTTCACCCAATAAATCAGCGAATCCTATAATTGAATTCATGGGCGTCCGAATCTCGTGGCTCATATTGGCCAAAAAAGCGGATTTTAATTGTTCGCTTTCGATGGCTTTTTCTTTGGCTTTACGCAAATCGTGTTCGGCTTGTTTTACTTTGGTAATATCCCGAATGATAATCAATAAATGTGGCTTGTCGTTGTAATCGATTAAGCGGCCTTTTGCATTTACAAAGAATTTTTTGCCCGATTTGCTCACATCTACTGATTCGCCTTCAAACATTCTTTCGTAATTGTTGTTCAAATGAGCGATTACCTCATCAAAACTATGATTTTGCACTGGCTGAATGAAGCGTGAAATGGTGGTTTGAGTAAATTCGGTATAAGAATATTCGTACATCCTAGTGGCCATTCTATTTACTTGCACAATTTCTCCTTCCAAATTGTAAATAACCACGGCATCTAAAATGGATTCGAAAATATGCCTATAGCGTTTTTCGCTGCTTTCGATGGCTTTTTGGGCAATTTTTCGATTGCGAATATCTCTACATACAAAAATTAAATGCAAAGGAATTCCGGCCGAGTCGTAGAGTATTTTTCCGGTGAGTTCTATGGGAATCTTTTCGTTGTTTTTTTGTGTGCAAATGATTTCATGCTGATAATATCCATAAATGTCTATTTCATCAACAATAGTGGCCAATAGAAGTTCGGCTTCTTCCGGTGTATTTCCCCAAATTAGATTTATATTTTGATGAAGTATTTCCATTTTCTGATAACCAAATATTTTTTCGGCATCGCCTGTCCAGCTGGTTATCGTACCCAAAAAATCGACCGTAATTACGCCATCGTTCATTTGTGATAGAATTTCGTAGGCTTGTCGCAGTTTTTCGCTACGAGCTACTTCTGACGTGATGTCGGACAATACGCCATAATAAAAAGCAATATCGCCATCCGAATTGTATTGCACGGTTGTATGATCGCTTATCCAGACAATTTTCTGATCCTTGGTGATGATACGATAGGGCTGATGCGTATAACTGCTTCTTTCTTCTTGTGCAAATGCACTTACTTCTGAATTAACGCGTTCTAAATCGTCGGGATGCACCAATTGATGGTAACTAACAGTTCCATTGTAAAAATCGTTGGACCTATAGCCAAAGAGTTTTTCAGCATTGTTCGAAACAAATTGGATAGGCCATCCTTCTTCATTTCTCCATAAAATAGCCACCAATCCACTTAAATTCAAAATGCGGCTTGCTTCTTCTTTGTTGGTAATGTCTTCGCCTGAACTTATTGTACCAATGATAAGATCGTTTTCATCCCTGAGAAGGCTATTGTGCCAGCTTATTAATTTTTCGTTTCCGCCAAGCGTTTTGATTGTGTTTTCGGATAGAGGAATGCTTAAACTTCCGTTTTGTATCGACTGTAAAAATTGATCCAGCAATTGAGTGCTGGTTTTTTTTGGTAGAAAATCGGCAAACCAATTTTTTCCTAAAATAAGATTTTCTTCTGCTTCGAGTATTTCGCAACCCTTTTTGTTTATGGCCGTTATCACTCCATTCGTATCCAAAGCCATCATCATCATTCCGGCTACTTCAAAATATTGTACGGCTCGTTGATGTTCTTTTGCAATTCGTTTTTCGGCTTTCAGTTGGTCGGTTACATCCAACAACTGAGCCATGGTTTTGATCTTATCTTTGATTTTAAGAATGCTAGAATGAATTTCGACGGTTCTAATTTCGCCGGTTCTTTGAACCACTTCGAAAGTGTAATTTTGCTGAACTTCTTTGCCGGCTTGTCTGGCAATATAGCGTTCGCCTACCAAAACAGCGCTTTCCGAGGTTAGCATGATTCTAAAATCTCTTCCTATCAGTTCATTTTCGGTATATCCGGTAATTTGCTCGAGTTTTCGATTGGCATATTCTATCTTAAATTGATCGTCAACAATGGTGATTCCCTCATTCGAATTGTTTACAATGGTTTTGTATTGGTTGTCTTTTTCAAACAATTCTTTTTGGATGGCCACAAAATCATTGATGTTTTTTGCAATCAATAAAAAATAGGTTTGGCCACTTATTTCAATCAGTTTGGCCGATATAAGCATGTGAATTTTTTGCCCGTTGGGAAGAAAGAATAAGGTTTCATGATTGTTGATTTCCTCTTTTCTTTGCATTTTTCGGGTAAAAAAATCTCTGTCGGATTGATTGCTCCACAATCGTAAATCGAATGCGGTTTTGCCAATTATTTCCTCTCGAGAAAATTGTGTAATATTTACAAACATTTCGTTGACATCAGCAAAAGTCCAATTGGTCATTTCCATAATGGCCAGTGCGTCTGGATTTTTTGAAAAAATATTTTGAAATTTTTCCTCACTAGCAACCAATGCATCTTGTGTTTTTTTAATCTGGGTAATATCTTTGATTAAGCTCAGAAAATGAGGTTTCCCAAAAATGTGGACAATTCTTGTAGAAAAAAGTCCGTAAAGAATTCTTCCATCTTTCATTCGAAATCCGGCTTCGAAATTATCTACTTTTCCTTTCTCTTTCATGATAAGCCGAACCTTGTTTTTGTCGTCCGGATTGGCCCATAAATTTAAGTCTTCCGATTTTTTCCCCAGTATCTCTTCACGGGAATAGCCCGAGAATTCGACTAATCCATCGTTGATATCCACAAATGTATCGGTGGCAATATCAATAATATGTTGAGGATCGGGATTGGAATTGAACGCAATGCGAAATTGTTCTTCGCTCTGTTTTAATTTTTCATGAGCTACTTTTAATTCAGTAATATTGCGCGAAATGGTAATAATATGCGCTTCGCCATGGATTTCGATGATATTGGACGATAGCAGTGCATGAAGCGGCTTGCCCTCTTTAGTTCTGAACGATATTTCCAAATTGTCAACAAAACCATTTCGCTTTAATCGTTTATAATAAGTTTTGCTGTTTTCGCTTTCAATCCAGATACCAAGTTCATCGGGTGTTTTTCCAATTAAATCTTCGCGCGAATAGCCTGTGTATTTTAAAAAATATTCATTAAAATCGATAAACCTAGCATCCGAAACCCGATTAATTTGAACCGCATCAGGAATATTCATAAATGCATTTCGGAATTGTTCTTCGCTTTTTCTTAAATCTCGGGTAATTTGGTTTAACTTCGTAATGTCTTTGCTACTTGTAATATAGTGCGCTTCGCCGCGGTATTGAATTGTCTCGCACGAAAGGAGTGTTTCTATCAAATGGCCGTTTTTCATTCGGAAAGTGGCTGGAAAATCTTTGATAAAACCTTGCTCTTTTAACAAAGTTAGATACTGATTTCGCTCTTCTTCGAAAACCCACATATTAAGTTTATAGCCCGATTTTTCGATAATTTCTTGATCTGTATAGCCGCTTGCTTTCTTAAATTTTTCATTCACAAAAACAAAGACACCATCCGATATGCGACTGATTGTCACCGAATCGGGACTTAAAGAAAGTGTTTTGTGAAGTTGAAATTCAATTTCGGAAGTTTCTATGCTGTTTTCTAAAGATTGAATGGCACGGACCTGTTGGCTTGCAGGGTCTTTGAAATGGTTTATTTTAAACTTTAAACGTTTGATATGCCTCGATTTAACGAATATTTCCGAATTGGCAACAAATTCATTTTTTCCTTCAAATAGGTATGAAACAAACAAACGAAAAGTGGCATGTGTTTTGGCCGTAAAGAATTGTGTGAAATCTTCTCGAATTTCTTTCAAAATTTCAATTTCGAAAAGGCTCTGGGCAGCCAAATTTACATTTGCAATTTGAAAGGTTTTTAAGCATTCGTCCCATTCTATTGGATTGGAATTGAAAAAAACGCTTAAATCCTGAATATTTTTTTCTTTATATAAATCTATGATTGCGAATAATCCGGTTAAATCAAATTCGATCAGTGCAGTAGGCGCGTGGTCAAAAAGTGAGTTCGAAGAAAGGTTATTAGTAGTTTGGTTCATAACGTACTAGCATTATTGGTATATTCTTTTCTCATAAAGTTTGAATCGGCCAAAATACAAATTAATCAAATCTAAATATTGATTTCGAAAAACGATTTATTCTGCTAGAGGAAATAAGGAAATTGCTTCGTCTTCCGCAGTGTCAATTGCTTCGTTCAGCAGATTGCTTGTTCCGTCCATGCTTTCAACCGTTTTCAACTTGCGTTCCATCGCTCGAGCGCGTGTATTGGTAAGTGTGTCTAAGGTTCCGGCAGCAGTATGAATTTGTTGATGTGCTTTTTTTAGCGTGGCCGAAAAAGTGCCGAATTCTTTTTTTACTTCTTCCAGAACTTTCCAAACCTCGCTGCTTCGCTTTTGTACGGCAAGCGTTCGGAAACCCATTTGTAAACTACTCAGAAGAGCCGAAAGTGTTGTGGGGCCGGTAACGGTAATGTGATAGGAGCGTTGCAATCTTTCAAAAATGCCCGAATGACGAAGCACTTCGGCATACAAACCTTCGACCGGCAAAAACAGTATGGCAAAATCGGTGGTATTCGGCGGATCGATGTATTTTGAGCTGATGTCTTTGGCGAAACCTTCGATGGCTTTAAGAAGTGTTTTTTGCGATAGTTCGATGGCTGTTTTGTCGCCCAATTCGTAGGCATCAACAAGCATATTGTACGATTCCAAAGGGAATTTAGAATCGATTGGTAGCCAAACAGTTTGGTCGCTCGATTTGCCCGGAAGTTTGATGGCATATTCTACATTGGCTTGACTTCCTACTTTTGTTGCTACATTCTGTGCATATTGATCGGGCGTGAGGATTTGCTCCAAAATATTTCCAAGTTGATATTCGCCCATAATACCGCGTGTTTTTACATTGCTAAGTACTTTTTTTAAATCGCCAACTCCTGTTGCCAAACTTTGCATTTCGCCCAAACCTTTATGAACCTGTTCTAAACGCTCGCTAACTTGTTTAAAGCTTTCGCCAAGGCGTTTTTCAAGAGTCGTTTGCAGCTTTTCGTCAACAGTTTGCCGCATTTCAGTAAGCTGTGTATTGTTGTCGATACGAATGTCTTTCATCTGTTTTTCAACAGTATCGCTCACTTCTTTGAGGCTTTTTTTCAATTGTAGATTAAATTCATTGAAGTTGGTTTGCAACAATTCGGAAAAACTGGACAAGCTTTTGGTAAATTTCTCTTCGAAACTGATTAAGCTTTGGTTTAGCTCCATTCGATTTTCCTTCGAATCTTTGGCTTGAGTTTCTTTAAAAATGGTAAAATGCTGTTGCATCTTGTCCGAAAATTCGGCAAGAGATTTGGCAAACTGATCAAATTCTGTTTTTTGCATCTGAACCGATTCGGAAACTCTATTTAACAAAGAATCTTGTAAACTTTTAAAAAGATCGTTCACTTCTTTGCGGTTTTCTGCGTTCAATTCTCGTGCTTCTCTTCGAATAGCGGCTAAATCGTCCGTGAGCTTTCGCTGAAAGTCTTCCAAGGGTTTGTTGTTTTGGTCTTTGTTTCCATATTTGTAAACAAGAAAAACTAGCACAATTAAAAGAGCAACAATAAGATAAATCACCAAAGTTTCCATATTAAACATGTATTTGCTTTCCTTCGAATGGAAAGCGGGTTTGTAAAACTTAAAATTACAACAATTTATGAATTAAACTTTTAAAGTAATCGCCACGGGCTTCAAAATTTCTAAATTCATCGTAACTGGCCGCTGCCGGTGATAACAAACAAATTTCCGGCTCTCTATCTTGAATTAAATAGGGCAATTGGGCTTCAAAATCGTGTAAGCTATCGAGCAAAATTTTCTCAAAACTATACGTTAAATTCATTTCGGCAAACATTCGTTTTCCGGCGGGACCGATAAAAAAGACTTTCTTCAATGGAAAGGAAAGCAAGAAAGAATAGAGTTTTTGATAATCAAGCGTTCTGTCGAGCCCGCCCAAAATTAAATAACGCACGTTTTGCAATGCTTTCAAGGCTTCAATAGAAGCTTCCGGAATTGTGGAAATAGAATCGTTGTAGAAACTGGTCTGTTTTATTTTGCCGGCAAATTCAATTCGATGTGGAAGCGGCACAAATGTTTTGATACTGTTTAAAACCTGCTCTTCGTCTAAATTTAAGTCGCGACTCAAACTGAGCAATGGCAGACAATTTTTAAGCTGGTGTAGCCCTTTTAAATAGAGCAGCTCATTCAATTGCAAAAGAGGAGTGGCCGAATGTTGTTTTACAATTGTATCGTTAATCAATTCATAAACAGACGGTTTAAGTTTGCTTTTCAAATTCGACGAGAGGAAATTCGTATGCTCTAAATCGCCAAAATAAAATCTGTCTTTTGCCAATTGGAATTTCGCAATGTTGAATTTCGCGTCAAAATAATGATTCTCCGTTCTGAAATAATCCAAATGTTCGGGAAAAAGATTCAGCAAAATAGCATAGGCAGGACTGAATTTTGTGTATTCCAGTTGATGAGCCGACAATTCAAAAACGACAAAAGTATGGTCGGTAATTTTATCCCAATAATCGAAAGCCGGTTTGCCAATATTTCCCAACAAAACGACTTCTTTCCCTTGATCTTGAAGGATTTTAAACAACAGACTTGAAGTAGTGCTTTTTCCTTTTGTTCCGGTAATTCCAATGATCTGTTTACGAAAATTTTGAATAAACAAATCGGTTTGCGAATAGATCGATCCGGTTTCGATTCTACAATCTGAAGGAAGTTTTATGCCGGGCGATTTAACAATAAAATCGTCTTCCAAAATGGATCCCAGATAAGCCTCGCCACTACTCATTTCAACAAGCTTGTTTTGCAAAAGTGGATGATTTGCAATTTGCGGATTTCGGTCGGCAACCAAGATTCGATTTTTTGGAAAATACTTCGTAAAAAACCGAAAAGACGACTGTCCTTCCAGTCCAAAGCCCAGCAGTACAATACGCTTATTTTGAATTAGATTTGCTAAGATTCTGAGCATGAGCTAAGTTTTTGTTTGAGTAGTTTTTCGAGAAATTCGGGCAGAAAATGATCCGGATTCCATTCTTTCAATGCTTGATCAAAAAGAAATTCTGTGGAGGCGGAGAAATCGGTTGTTTGGACCAATGCACTTTGGTAATTCTGTTTCAAAAGAGCCTGATGGAGTGCCAAATTTACCTCATCAATCGTTCCTACACACTCAAAAGGTTTGGTTTCAGCTTGTCCGCGCAGTTCTTTCAACGAATTGTTCAACGACAAATTGCTCAATAAATTGCTGCCCAGCATTTTCGATAATTTTTCTTGTGCAAGAAAAGGAGAGAGGATAATGTATGTGAATAAGCATTTTGGGCAATTTCCGCACCAAGAATCGGTTTTGCTTCCAACATTGCAACTTCGAAAACTGAAATGATGCGATTCGAGTTTTGAAAACAAACAAGCGATTTGAAGTTCGGAAAGCGGTCGCAGAAAACTGAAATAGTGAATATCTGCCGTAATGTACGTTTTAGCATAGTTTCTAAAATCGTTTTCGAATTCAAAACTCTTGGAATATTGATGGTTTACATGCGAATTGGCAACAGAAACTTCGTTTGCACTCGATTCGTTTGAGAGTGCAATATATTTAATATCAAATAGATAAGCTTGCAAAAGAGCGGTAAATGCCAACATAGCCGAAAAGGGCGTATGGCCATTCAAGAAGCCTTGTTGGTTGAGTTCTATTAGTTTTGGATCGATCGCACGCTTGGCTTCAAGCAAAAAATCATTTGAGATTTCGGCTTGTTTTACCGTAGCTCTGCTGGCCAATCGCGGATTGATGATAAACGGAAAAAGCTCTAAGGTGGTATTTTTTAAAATTTCGAGGCTCACAGCCGAATCTTTTCCGCCACCAATGGGAACTAAAATCCGCTCTTGGCTTTGCAATTGGGCAAAACGCAATTCTTTTTCTGAGACAGAATAGAGCATCATAAAATCTTTTTCGCTCGTTTCAATGCCATTTGTATAAAAAAATTCGCCCAAACCATTCCAATACAATTTTTTCCAAAACTGAAGCTGATTTTCGTTCAGGCGATAAGGCAAAACAATTACTTCGGACGGACAAGCCGATTTCCAATAACTAATCAGCTCAACCATTCCCATGTGAAAAACAAAATTGTTCAATTCTTCACTTTTGTGGTTTTCTGCATTTTTCGAAATAGGAAAAGGGAGAACTATTTCGGGTTTAAAAAAAATATCTGCTATTCCTGAATCGGGATTTGATATCATAACAAATTCAAAATCAATGGAAAGCATATCGTTCTTGATACAGTATTGAAAATCCTTGTAAATCAATTTCTGATAAGTTTCACGCAGTCGTAAATAGTCTTTCTGACGATTGAGCATCTGATTTTTTATTTGGTTTTTTTTCGGCTTAAAGATACTTGGAATTTTAGAAACTGATCAAAGCAATTGCTTAAATTTGTATTTCAAAATTAGAATTACCGAATATGAAATCCTTTCGCGTTTTAGTGTTGTTCTTTGGTTTGGTAAATTTGTTTTCCTGCAAAAGCGAAAAAAAATGTCCTGCCTTTAATCCTTCTGATTTGCAATATATTGCCTATAATCAGTTTGATACCTTAACCTTTGTGAATCAGCAAAACGATTCGCTTTTTATTTATCTCCAGAATTTCAATTTGTCGCCTACTTTTTCGCAACGATGTGATTTCATGCAATTTGTGTGTCCATGTATCAATTTTGTGGAGGTTTTAGCCAAAAATTCTGCTTCCGGGTTTACCTATGTATTTTTAAGAATGGAGCAAAGCGATGCGTCTGATATGCGCTATCACAAGTACCGCGTTTTGGATTTCGATTTTGAGCTGGATTTCGAAAACGAACTAATTTACGCCGACGATTTTCCGTATTTGGATGTTTATGAAACATTTAGCATTCGAGATGTGGTGTATTACAAAGTAGCTGCATATAAGGATCTCGAAAATGCTTCGGCACAAGTTTCGACTGTTTATCTGAACAAAGCAAACGGAATCATTCGTATTTTGACCAAAGAAAATGTGATATGGGATAGAGTTCCATAGGCATAGCAGAGGCAATCCGATGGATATCATTTTATTAAATCAAATTGCAGCCGGAGTTCAATCAATCAAAAAAGTCTCTATTTTTGATGCTGATTAGAAACAAAAGATTTTAAGTACTAAAAATTATACGTCATGGCAAAAACACAGGATGCAAAAAAGAATGTAAAAAAAGAACCTCTTAAAACTCCTAAAGAAAAAAAAGAAGAAAAAAGAGCTAAAAAAGCCAAAAAAGAATATTAAAAACGAAAGTGCTTTTTGTTTGGAAACGCACGGCCGAAGTAGTGTTTAATTTCTCCAAAGCCGTTCAGTTTTTTACGCTATCTTTGCGGCTCAAAGAGATAAGCATTTTTTATGAGTCACAAAGCCGGTTTTGTAAATATTCTTGGAAATCCCAATGTTGGGAAATCTACATTGATGAATGCCTTGGTAGGCGAAAAATTATCGATTATCACCTCCAAAGCTCAAACCACTCGCCATCGCATTATGGGTATTGTGAGTGGCGAAGATTTTCAGATCGTTTATTCCGATACACCGGGAATTGTTGATTCTGCCTACAAGCTTCACGAAAGTATGATGAATTTTGTAGAGTCGGCTTTGATTGATGCGGATGTTTTTCTTTATTTGGTAGAAGTGAAACAACGGATCAAAAATGATACCATCATCGAAAAAATCAATCAATCCGGAATTCCAACATTGGTTCTTATAAATAAAATTGATTTGTCGAATCAAGAAGCAGTGGTGGAAGCGATGGCTTTTTGGCAAGAAAAAATGCCACTAGCCGAAATTATTCCTATGTCGGCACTAAACCGTTTCAATATCGAAAAAGTGCTGGACAGTATTTTAGAAAAGCTGCCCGAATCGCCTGCCTATTTTTCGAAAGACGAACTTACCGACAAAACAGAACGTTTTTTTGCGCAAGAAATAATTCGGGAAAAAATTCTATTGAATTATCAAAAAGAAATTCCTTATTCTACCGAAGTGGAAGTGGAGGAATTTAAAGAAGAAGAAAAAATTATCAAAATGCGCGCCAATATTTACGTGGCTCGAAATACGCAAAAAGGCATTCTCATTGGACATCAAGGCAGCATGCTCAAAAGAGTGGGCACAGCAGCCCGAAAAGACATGGAAGTTTTTTTCGACAAGAAAGTGTTTCTCGAACTCTATGTTCGCGTTCAAAAAGACTGGCGAAACAACGAAAACGACCTCAAACGTTTTGGCTATTTGCAGTAATTCTCAGCCTTTTTTTCGTTTTTAAAAATACGGATACGCTTTAGTGTTCGGGAAGCTTTACCTTGAGCACAAAATTATCAAATACCTGAGCGATATAAAGAAAATTGCCATAACGAATGGCTGTTGAGGCTGCACTTATAAGTTTCCCATCGTCCGAAAACAAAACCCTTTTTTCTCCTGTAATGGGATCAAATTCGTAAATGACCGAAGGGGATGCAATGTTGGCATTGCCGCGGTGACGCAAAAAAGCAATGGAATTCAGATGCGCGGCAACAATAAATTTATTTTTGAATTTCGTAATATTATCGCCTCCAACTATTTCACTCAAACTTTGTTTTTGGATTACTTTTCCATCTTCAATCGTAAATTTAAATATCGTATTTTGCAAAACGGTGCTTATGTATAAATAAGGCTCTTCGAAAAAAATTCCATTCGCATAACTTAAGTTATCGGCAATGATGTAGGGCTTTAAATCAAGTGTGTAATAAACAACAGAAGAGCGTTTTAGTTTAAATAATTGTTCGGCAAAACTATGTCTTTTTCCAGCGTCGTTTGTCAGGAAAAAACTGCCATCTTTCAAGGCGAAAATGTCATTGGGCGAGCTAAATAAATCATTCTGAAAAAGTTTCTCGAGCGTCAAAACATTTTTCGATATTTTGTATTGCAACACCTGTTGCCGCTTGTTTTCATCGTCGTGCGATATGACAAACAATCGGGGCACCGAGTCGATGAGGACCAAATCGAAACCGTGAGGATGAAAAACCAAATCTTCTGGTTCTTTTAATCGTTCGAATTCAAAAACGGAGTCGGTTTTTAAGTCTATCCAATAAATGCCCGTTGTAAGAGAATCGCTTTTTCTGCGAGTATCGCAACTTACCAATATCCTTGGGTTATTTGCATCAGAAATACTGTCTAAAATGATGTCTTCAGGTCCATAGCCGGTAACAATTTTTTTTGTTTCAAAAATTCCACTTTCCGGAATGGAATGGCAAGCACTGAGTGAAACGGAAAGAATGAGTACGAAAAAATAAGATACTTTCATTTGTTTAAGATTTGCTTTTGTATTGAAATCGAAATTCATCAGAAACAATTTACGGAGCTTAATTTACAATCTTGCAATGCTCATTTCGTGCCGAACTTCCGGTTAAAAGTATAAAAAAAACCGCTAACTGATTCAATTAGCGGTTCGAAAATATTTATTTTTGATTAACCATTCATCGAATTCAAGAATTCTTCATTTGTTTGGGTAAATCGAATTTTGTCTTTGATAAAATCCATGGCTTCAATAGGATTCATATCGGCCAAATGATTTCGAAGAATCCAAACACGTTGCAAGGTGTCTTTATCTAAAAGTAAGTCGTCGCGACGCGTGCTGGAAGAAACAATATCAATGGCAGGGAAAATGCGTTTATTTGCCAATTTCCGATCCAATTGAAGTTCCATATTTCCGGTTCCTTTGAATTCTTCAAAAATAACTTCATCCATTTTGGATCCTGTTTCAGTCAATGCAGTAGCTATAATGGTGAGCGAGCCTCCATGTTCAATTTGTCGCGCTGCACCAAAAAAACGTTTTGGTTTTTGAAGCGCATTGGCTTCCACACCGCCCGACAAAACTTTTCCGGAAGCTGGACTTACTGTATTGTAAGCGCGCGCCAATCGTGTGATCGAGTCCAACAAAATTACCACATCGTGTCCGCATTCTACCAATCGTTTGGCTTTTTCCAAAACAATGTTTGCGATTTTCACATGACGATCAGCAGGTTCGTCAAAAGTGGATGCAATCACCTCTGCTTTAACGCTGCGTTGCATATCGGTAACCTCTTCGGGACGTTCATCAATCAATAAAATCATTAGATAAACTTCTGGATGATTGGCTGCTATGGCATTGGCAACGTCTTTTAATAGAACTGTTTTACCCGTTTTTGGCTGAGCTACAATCAGACCGCGCTGTCCTTTTCCAATCGGAGCAAAAAGGTCGATCATTCGGGTTGACATATTTTCTTGCTTATGGCCGGTGAGTTTAAATTTCTTCTCAGGAAAAAGAGGAGTGAGGAAATCGAAAGGAATTCGATCACGCGCATCTTCGGGAAGTTTTCCATTGATAAACCGTACTTTGATAAGTGGAAAATATTTCTCGCCTTCTTTTGGTGGCCGAATGGTTCCTTCAACAGTATCGCCTGTTTTTAATCCAAAGAGTTTTATTTGCGATTGAGAAACGTAAATATCGTCTGGCGAATTGAGGTAATGATAATCCGACGATCTTAAAAAACCATATCCGTCGGGCATGATTTCTAAAACCCCTTCGCTTTCTATAATGCCATCCATTTCGTGAGCAAATCTGGGTTTCTCAATTCGTGGCTGTCGCAAAATCTGTTCGTTTGACTGGATATCCGATGACTCGTTTTGATTTTGCTCAAATTCAGCGTTTGGAATTTCCGGATTGCTGTTTACATCAGCCTCGAAATTGCTTTCGATGTTTTGGATTTCGTTTTCAACGAAAATATCTTTATCCAAATCGGATTCCAATGTCGTTTCTTTGGCAATAAACTCATCTTGTTCAAAAATCAAGTCTTTTTTTACTTCCGAATTTGGAAGGATGGCCTGTTCTTCTCTTTTAAAATCGGCTTTTGCAGGATTTTCAATTTGTTTTCTTGGTCGTGGCCTTTTTCCAAGCTTATTTTTATTTTTATTTTCAAAAGCTCTTTCCTTCAGCGGTTCTCTGCTGGTATTGGGTTCCGCTTTTGGCGCTTCTTTTAGTTCGGAATTTGGTTTTTGAACTTCTTCTTTTTTGATATTGACTTTTTCATTTGTCAATTCGGGGGTTTCTTTGATAGCCAATTTTGCAGGTCTGGATGAACCTTCAGGCCGTTTATCAACTCTTTGTCGTTTATCACGGATGTTGGTGTTGGATTCTTTTTTTTCTCTCTCCAATATTTCAGGAGTAGGGTTAAGTGCTTGATGATCAAGAATTTTATATATCAAATCTTGTTTGCCAAGCTTGTCGAATTTGGGAATACTCAAGCGTTCTGCAATTTCTTTCAGCTCAGGAATATGTTTCCCGTTTAATTCAATAATATCGTACATGTTAAGGATTTAGATGTTCTTTTTATAATCAGGATAATTTACTGCTAATGGTAAACTGAATTTTCTCGAAATAAGTTGGGATAATTGAAGCGCAAAGATAAGAATATTTATATACGAATTATGAAAAAAGATATTTTAAAAAAAAATATTTGGCTGTATCTTTGTTGCATAAAATTAAAAAAATGATTCAACGAATTCAATCCGTATATTTAGCTTTAGCTGCTTTGGCCGCGACAGTTTTATTGATTCCCTTCAATAATTTTCCATTGGTAAAATTTTATGGCGATACTGTCGCTCTGCATTTTCATACCATTCGCATCGAAAATTTAGTTCCAGGCGAATCCAGTCCGTTCAATGCTTATTTTAATTGGCCGATGGTAGCTGTGGTGTTCTTAATTATTGTCTTTTCAACCGCGTCTATTTTTTTGTATAAAAACAGAGCCAATCAATTGCGCTGGATTGCAATCGATATTGTTTTGAATTTGCTTGTTTTAGCAGGATTCTTTTTTCTCTACATTCCGTTCTTAGAAAAAGAACTTCAAGCGATGCCAATCTATCAGTTCACGGCTTTTTTGCCTGCCGTTTCCTTGTTTTTTTTAATCCTAGCTTTTGCTGCCATAAAGAAAGACGATAAATTTGTAAAATCGATGGATCGGATACGTTAAGATTAGAGTTTACGTGTGGCTTCAAAAATTTCCAAATCTTCTATATTTTTTCCGTTTATCTTGAATCTTATCAAGGTGATAAATTGATGAAACCCTTGTATTCCGGCTGCTCCAGGATTCATGTGAAGCACATTCAATTGCTTATCGTGCATGACTTTTAAAATGTGCGAATGCCCACAAACGAATAAGTTTATTTTCTCATCGATCAGCATTTTTTTTATTCCCGTTTGATAATGCGACGGATATCCGCCAATATGTGTTATCATTACTTTTACATCCTCACAAAAAAACAACTCGTTAGCTTTCAATTGTTGCCGCAATGCGCTGCCATCAATGTTTCCGTAAACCGCCCGCGTTGGTTTAAACTTCTTAAGCTGTTCAAACGTTTGCTCATCGCCAATATCTCCTGCATGCCAAATTTCATCCACATCCTTAAAAAAAATTTCTAATTTCGGGTGGTAGTACGAATGAGTATCTGAGAGTAGGCCGATGAATTTCAATTTATTTTTTTTACAAAAATAGTAGAATTTGGGAGTGATGGAAACAAAATTCACTTACCAACGAATCTGGCACAATTCTTGGATTTTGCATCAAAAAAAATCGAACGTTATGATTAAAAGGACTTTTTTTCTAATGGTAGTGGTGGTCATTTTTTCCTCATGCGCTACTCATAAATATTCTCAGATCAATCATGCAAAATTTTACCAGACAGATTATCCTGGAAACGTTTTTAAATCGACTGTGTTTAATACAAGTGATAGCATTTCTGAGCTTTTTGTTCAGGTAAATCTAAATGCTCTTTCGGTTTTAAGTGGCCAAAGCAAGGCTGAAATTCTAAATTCCTACGTTTTTGATTACAGTTTGCTCGATGGCGCAAAAGAAAAAGTGGTATTGCAATCAGGTCAGGTAAAAATATCGGACAGTCCCGATGCAAACGAGAGTTTTGCTTCTTTCAAGATAAAGCTGAAAACGCTGCAAGGGAATCAATTTGTATTGTTTAGCAGTATCGAAAGTCTTGCACAACAAAAAGCCTATACAACAAGAACCAATATCTTGAAAGGTGTTTCCTATTCAGAGCAAAATTTTATGCTTTTGAATGAAGATGGAAGCATTCATTGGGATAATTTTGTGCGTGATGAAGAAAAGATTGTTGTAAAAGTGAATGACGCCTCTATCAAAGAGTTGTTTATCAGTTGGTATGCTCCAAAATTTTCGCCCGCAGTAGTTCCGTTTACCCCTGTAAGACCCGATGAAATCAAAAATCTAAAAGGAAATGAACCTTTTAAAGTGGTTCTGCTTGATGGAAAAACACCTCCATTGTCATTCAAAGATTTGGGAATTTATTCTTTTCATTTGGATGCAAACCAAAATCAAGGAATCAGTGTTTACAAATTTTTCAAGGAATATCCTTTCGTAGCAACCGATGCACAACGATTGTTTACATTGCGCTATTTAAATCCTCGTTTTGAATTTGAAGAATTGATGGCCATGGAACCTTCAGAAGCCGTTCATCAGTTTTGGTATTCGAAATCGCGCAAGCAGGAGCGTAGCGAAGATATGATTCGCACTTATTACAATCGTGTTCAACGTGCCAACGAATTATTTACATCTTATAAGGAAGGCTGGAAAACGGATAGAGGAATGATTTTTATGATTTATGGTCCGCCAGAAAAGGTTTTTAAATTCAAAGACCGAGAAGTGTGGGAATATGGCCGCGATGCATTTTACAGTGGATTGCGATTTCAATTCAACAAAATAGAAAATCCATACAGCCAGAACGATTTTCGTTTGTTACGCGAAGCTTTTTATGAGCCAAGCTGGCAAGGAATTGTAAATAATTGGCGAACGGACATCTAAAACTTTGTTTTAGCGGCAGACAATTGTACTTTTGCCAAAATTTACTGCATGGAAACGCAACAAATGATTTTTGGCCTTCGCGTGCTAATTGAAGCCATTCAAGAAGGAAAAGAAATTGATAAAGTATTTGTACAAAAAGGGTTAAGAGGTGAACTTTATATGGAACTTTTCGCACTTATCAAAGAGCGGGAAGTTCCCTACGCTTTGGTTCCTATCGAAAAATTGAACCGCTTCACTCGAAAAAATCACCAAGGTGTGGTGGCTTTTATTTCTTCCATCGAATACCATAAAATTGAACAGCTTTTGCCTAGTATCTACGAACAAGGAAAAACGCCTTTTATATTGGTTTTAGATAGGATAACCGATGTTCGCAATTTTGGTGCTTTGGCTCGTACGGCCGAATGTGCCGGAGTAAACGCAATTGTTATCCCTGCTCGTGGCGGGGCAGCAATAAATGCCGATGCCGTAAAAACATCAGCAGGAGCCTTGTACAAGATTCCGGTGTGCAGAGCGCGTTTTTTGCAAGACGATTTGAAATTTCTCAAAGAAAGCGGATTGAAAATAATTGGTGTTTCGGAAAAAGCCCAAAATGCCTATTACGAAGATTCATACACCGGCCCAGTGGCTTTGGTTTTAGGTTCCGAAGAAGACGGCATTTCGCAAACCTATCTGCCGCTTTTGGATGGATTTGTAAAAATTCCAATGATAGGAACCATCGAATCGCTCAATGTGAGTGTTGCCGGCGGAATTATCATGTTCGAAGTGAGCAAACAGCGCCTTCTTACCTAATTTGATCTGCCCAGTTCTCTAATTCCTTTCAGAAGAATTTGAATATCATTCTTCAGTTTGTAATCTCTGGCATACATTAAATTGAGTCGTGCCGAACTGTCGGTGTCCAACTCAATGCCCGGAAAAGCATCTTTTGGATGCAAAATGCCTTTTCGAATGGCTGGAAGTTTTTCATTGGAATCAAAGCTTTTAGCATCATAGCCTATCCAACTTGCACGACCAAGAAAAACGAGTAGGCAATTTCGCAAAAATGAAACTTTGTTTTTTACAATCCAAATTCCAATGGGAAAAGTGAATACCAAAAACAATGCAGAAACGAAATCAAAAGTGCGTTTAGTACGTCGGTTGTTTGGCTTCAAAATCCCATCGATGTCAATCACAAAGAGATCGGAAGCTTGCAATATGCTACTGCTTCCTATTACTGCGCTGCTATCATGAGGCGCAATTTTGAATGAAAGTTTGGAATTGCTGTGTTTTGTCATCAATTGAATAATCTGCCAAGCAGGCATGCTTGCCGAGCAAAATACCAATTCATTTAGTCCATAAATATTTATCAAAGCAGGGAGTTGACTAAGTTCGCCAACAACACCTTCGTCGAGATTGCCTTGCTGATTTGGACTGATCAAGCCGATAAATGCGGGTGGAAGCGACGAATTTCTGTACAACTCTGCCACACGTCGGGCTTCAACTGCGTGACCAATGATTGCTACCCTGCTTTCAGCCGATTTTTTTTGAAGGAAAGCTGAAAAATGGAAGACACTGAAAAAAGCGCGCAGGGCACTTAACGAAAAAATTCCCCAAACCGTGCTAAGCAAGATAATAGCTCTGCTGAATCTCAGATTTTCGGGCAAAAGAGCATAAATCACCAAAATAATCAAACTTCCAAATCCAATGCCCCGTATGCTTTTTCCGATGGAGTAGGGGCGGTCGTAAGCGCTACTATAGAGCGAACTAAGCAACCAAATAAGAATATAAGTTGGAATTACGTAAACCAAATAATACCATGGATAGGCATTTTTGCTGAGATAGGTGATTTCCCAATAATCTTGAATAAAATAAATACCTCCAAAAAGCAAAGCTACATCCAGGATTGGAAGAAATATTTTATTGAGGATTCGATAAAGTAATGCTCCAAATGCCCTGAAATAGATAGCCAAATGGATGATTATACCGAAAAATTGTGCGTTTTGCTGGCTAAAATGTTTTTGTGCAAAAAGAAGCATGGCCCTATAAAACACAAACACATAGTTCGTAGAATCTTTCTTTGTGCTTTCTCCTTTAAAATGAATGATACTCGTTTTGGGAAAATAAACATTCTTAAATCCTGCTTGAGTGATACGGTACGAAAGATCAATATCTTCTCCGTACATAAAAAACCGCTCATCTAGCAAACCAATTTTATCCAATACTTTTTTTTGAATGAGCATAAATGCTCCAGCCAGAACTTCTACTTCATGAATTTCTTCTTTATTGAGATATCCCAAATGATATTTTCCGAAAATAGGTGATTTCGGAAATAGTTTAGCCAAACCAACTATTTTATAGAATCCAACCCAAGGTGTTGGAAGTCCTCGTTTTGATTCTGCCAGAAAATTTCCGTTTCCATCGAGCATTTTTACACCTAAAGCGCCTACCTGTGGATTTTCTTCCATATAAGCAATCGTTCTGTAAAAAGTGTCTTCTTCAACAATCGTATCCGGGTTCAACAATAAAATATAATCGCCCTTGGCTTGGCGAATGGCTTGATTGTTGGCTACGGAAAATCCAAAATTTTCACTGTTTTTTATCAGCCGAACTTTTGGAAATTTCTTTTCCAGCATGCGATTAGATTGATCGGCCGAATTGTTGTCGACCACCCAAATCTCGCCATCAATTCCTTTCATGGCTTTTTCTACCGACAAAAGGCATTGTTCCAAATAGAACTCTACATTGTAATTGACGATGATAATGGATATCTTCACTTGCTAATTCTTTCTTAATTTAATGCCAAAACGACAATTTTATTGTTTTCTTATTTGGGTAAAATGATAATTGGCCAATTCTTCAATTGGTTTCTGTTTTATCAATCCCAATTGAAATCCGTTCTTCACCATTGTTTCTTCCAACTCTTGCTTGAAAAACCAAGCAATTGAACCTGTAAAATGAACAGCTAAATCTTTTTTTGGATTTAATGGCAATACAACCAATTTTAAAAAATCCAGAAATGTTTCTTGAATCAAATCTGCCACAAAAGGATGCTTTCTATTTTCTCCGATAAAAATACTAAAGGAGGCTATGTATTTATTGGGATATGGTTTTTTGTAAATTTCTGCGAGCAAATCTTCCAACGAAAGCTGATATTTCTCTTGAAAGTGGTGAATCAATTCTTTTGGGGCAATTTTTAAATAAACAGCATGAACCATTTTCTTTCCTAAATGAAAACCGGAACCTTCATCGCCCAGTAAATAACCCAAAGAAACAGCATTTTTCACTATCTCGGATCCATTGTAATGGCAAGCATTGGAACCGGTTCCCAAGATGCAGGCAATTCCATTTTCGGTTTTGCAAAGTGCACGTGCGGCTCCTTCCATATCGTGAAATACAGAAATGGGAACCTCCTTAAACAGCGCCTGAAGTCCATCGCTGATCAAGGTTTTGTTTTTTGAAGTTGAGCAGCCCGATCCATAAAAATAAATATGGCTTAGATGTTGAAAGTCAACAGAATGAAACAAACGTTTTGCTTCCTGATAAACGGCCTCTTGAGTCGTATTATAGGGGTTTAAACCTATTCCTTCAAAATAGGTTTTACGACTTGTTTTAGCATCGATATATACCCAGTCGGTTTTGCTTGAGCCGCTTTCGGCAATTAAAATCATACAATTTCTGTTTTGGCTAAATTAACAAAATATCGCTTTTGATAAACAGATAAAAAATTGCACTTTTGCCCTATGGTAAATCACGACCTATCCAATCGACTTATATTCGGAATTTTAGGAATTTCCCTTCCTATTTTATTGATATTAAACATAAGCGTTGGTTCTGTTTCGATTCCTTTTTCGCTTTTTTTGCATTTTTTTGATGCATCCCTACAAGAAAACGAAATGATATGGCGACACATCGTAATCGAATCGCGACTTCCTCAAACAATCACCGCAATTTTGGCTGGCTCAGCACTCGCTCTGGCAGGTTTGCAGATGCAAACTCTTTTCCGAAACCCTTTGGCAGGGCCTTCTATTTTGGGCATTAGCTCCGGAGCAAGCTTAGGTGTTGCCCTTGTTTCGTTGGGGTCGGGCTGGAGTGTTTTTTTTGTACAGCAAAGTTTACTGAAAGATTTTGGAATTCATTTAGCCGCCATGGCGGGAGCATTTGGGGTTTTGATGATTCTGTTGATGGCAGCAAAAAAAGTCAAAAACAATTCATCGCTTCTCATCATTGGTATTATGGTTGGCTATGCCGTTTCGGCATTGATAGGATTCCTTAATTTTATGGGAGAACAAGGCCAAGTGCACGCCTTTGTGCTTTGGGGTTTGGGAAGCTTCTCAAATGTTCAAAATGCTCAATTGGCTTTTTTTGTTGCTTCCCTTTTGCCGGCTATATTTTTGTCGGCTTTGCTGATGAAACCCATGAATGCAATGCTGTTGGGCGATTCTTATGCTCAAAATCTGGGTGTAAATCTAAAAAGAATACGTTGGCAATTGATTTTGCTTTCGGGCTACTTAACTGCAATAATCACGGCTTATACAGGTCCAATCGCTTTTATTGGTTTGGCCACGCCACATTTAGCTCGACTTATGTTTAAATCGTCCGATCATAAATTATTGATTCCGGCGGTCATTTTGCTTGGAATGTTGGTTGCGCTTAGTTGCAATTTAATTGCCCGTTTGCCTACTTTTCAAGAAATTGTACCGATAAATGTGATTACCTCTCTCTTTGGTGCACCTTTGGTTATTTATTTGGTTCTAAAACGTAAAAATATCGGCTTTTGATGAAATTGGCACAAGCAATCATAGAAACCAAAAACCTTTCAATCGGTTATGTGAGCAAAGAAAAGCGTATTTGCGTTCAGAAGAATCTGAATTTGCAATTGCGAAAAGGAGAATTTTGTTGCTTGATAGGTCCCAATGGCGTTGGAAAATCAACTCTTCTTCGTACACTTTCGCGTCAAATAAATCTTTTGGACGGCGAAATATTCATTCAAAAAATGGCCTTAAACAGCATTAGCAATCCAATATTGGCAACAAAATTGAGCCTTGTGTTGACAGAAAAAATTCAAATTCCAAATCTAAAAGTCAGAGAATTGGTTGAGATGGGAAGATTTCCCTATTCGGGTTTTTGGGGAAATTTATCGCCGGACGACAATCAAAAAGTGGATGAGGCCATTCAACTAGTAGGTATTCAAGAACTCGAGCAACGAAACTTCGACGAACTAAGTGATGGCGAAAAACAAAAAGCGCTTATTGCGAAAGCTTTGGCGCAAGATGCTCCACTTATCTTGCTTGATGAGCCAACGGCTTATCTTGATTTTCCATCCAAAATGTCCATTCTTTCTGCCTTGCGACGAATTGCACACACCAAACAAATTGGGATAATACTATCTACACACGATTTGGAATTGGCTTTAAAAATGGCCGACTTAATCTGGTTAGTGCCTGCGAATGAAAAAGTGCAGGTGGGCATTCCCGAAGACTTGGTGCTAAATGGTTCTATTGGAAAAACATTTTCAGACGAATATCTTCACTTCGATATGGAAACAGCTCACTTTTTGCACAAAGCTATTGCAAGAGATTTTTTAAATGTTGAAGGAAATTCGATGGAGATGGCTTGGTTCAGAAGGGCTTTGCTTCGAAAAGGAATAGCCGCCGAAACTGAAATTCAAATGCCTTATAAAGTTTCTTTTGATGAAGAAAATAAGCTGTTTGTAGTGAACCATCAATCCGAACCTGTTGGCCAATTTCAGGAAATTCATGAAGTCTTAAGTTGGATCGAAACTATTTTGAATATTGAAAGCGAGCATATTCGTTAATATAAAAAAAGCAGGAAACCTATATGCAAGTTTCCAAATCAATTTGAAAATCAATTTAGGGATGAAAACAATCAAACTCATTATGTTTATCAGTCTTTTTGGAATAATTAGTGGATGCAGCACTCTGGAGCAAGTGGACTTAATTGTCAAAAATGCCAAAATATATACCGTTGATGCTCAATTCAATTTAGCCGAATCTTTTGCTGTGAAAGACGGAAAATTTGTTGCAATTGGAAGCAATCAGGAAATAAGTAGTAAATACAAATCGGACAAAACCATTGATTTGGTCGGAAAATTTGTTTATCCTGGTTTTATCGATGCACATGCCCACTTTACAGGTTATGGACTTGGGATTCAAACCGAGGCGCCACTTTACGAAACACAATCCGAAGAAGAAATCTTGGCTTTGCTTGACGGATTTCAGAAAGAAAGGCAAAACGCCTGGATTTTGGGTCGCGGCTGGGATCAGAACGATTGGGAATCAAAATCATTTCCTACAAAAGAGGGCTTGGATAAATTGTTTCCCAATGTGCCTGTATATCTTACGCGCATTGATGGACACGCTGCTTGGGTAAACAGTAAGGCGCTGGAATTGGCCGGAATCTCAGCCAAAACTACGGTAATTGGTGGCGAAATTCGATTAAAAGATGGAATTCCTACTGGCGTATTGATCGACAATGCCATGAATTTGGTTCGCTCTTTGATTCCGGCACCCGATCAAAATGCCTTACAAAAAGCACTGTTGGCAGCTCAGGAAAATTGCTTTGCTGTTGGATTGACCGGTGTAACCGACTGCGGATTGGATTTGTCGGTTATTCGTTTGATCGACAGTTTGCAAAAAAACGGAAAACTTCAAATGAGAATCAATGCCATGTTGAACCCAACCGAAGAAAATTTTCAGTATTTCTTGCCAAATGGCCCTTACATCACCGATAAATTAAGTGTTCGAACCATCAAGATTTATGCCGATGGAGCCCTTGGTTCTCGTGGAGCTTGCACGCTAATTCCCTATTCCGACGATCCGGAAAATTACGGATTGATGATTGAAAATTCCCATTATTACAGAGGTATTTGTGAAATGGCTTTGAAGAATAATTTTCAAGTGTCCACGCACGCTATAGGCGATTCAGCAAATAGATTTATGCTTAAAATTTATGGTGATTATTTAAATGGAAAAAATGATAAACGATGGCGTATAGAACATGCGCAGGTGATTGCTCCGGAAGATTTTGAACTTTTCGGAAAATATTCCATTCTTCCATCCGTGCAGCCAACTCATGCCACTTCGGATATGTATTGGGCCGATGAACGTTTGGGTTTGGAGCGATTGAAAGGAGCTTATGCCTACAAAGCACTTTTGAATCAAAACGATTGGATTCCTTTGGGGACTGATTTTCCAATCGAAAAAATTGATCCACTTCTTACTTTTATGGCTGCCACAGCAAGAAAAGATATACATGGTTTTCCAAAGGATGGTTTCCAGATGGAAAATGCACTGAGTCGAGAAGAGGCTTTGAAAGGAATGACCATTTGGGCGGCAAAAGTTGCTTTTGAAGAAGAAATTAAAGGAAGCATCGAAATAGGGAAACTAGCCGATTTTGTGATTCTTAATCAGGATTTGATGCATTGTCCCGAAGTTGAAATCCCTCTTATACAAATTGAATTTACGGTCATAAATGGCCAAATTGTTTATCAAAAATTGTAATGGGCAACATTTAGATTTTGAAAGGTACCAGTCGGGCTTTTTTTCCTCGACAACTTGCGGTAAGGAGCTTTATTCTTGATGTGGTTCTATATGAATTTTAATGTCGGCTCCATCAAAAGTACGCTGAATATCTGATTCCAATTGATCACAAATTGCATGCGCTTGTTTAACACTCATGCTTTCCGGTACTTTTAATACAAAATCTAAAATAAATATATGGCCGTTTAAGCGAATTCTTAAATCGGAATAGCTGGTGTTTTCTGGCAAATTATGGATAATAATTGTGTTGAAAATATCGATTTCATTTTGCGCAATTCTTGAATCCAACAGTGGATCAAAGGCTTTCGAAATAAGATGATAGGATTCCTTCAGAATGAGCAAAGCCACCAGAATGGCGAATATTGGATCGAAAATACTCCAGCCGCTAATCCAAATAACGACAATCCCCAAACCTACTCCTAAGCTCGTGTAAACATCTGTTTTCAAGTGCAAAGCATCGGCCTCAAGAGCAATAGAATTGGTTTCTTTGGCTACTTTAAATAAATGTCGGCTGACAAAAAAATTCAGAACAGACGAAATGAGCATAACCAAAATGGCAATCCCATGATTTGAAACGGCTTCCGGTTTGGCCAATTTGTGGATGGCTTCGTAGATAATCCAAAAAGCGGCAATTAAAATCAAAATGCCTTCTAAAACCCCCGAAATATTTTCAAATTTGCCATGCCCAAAAGGGTGTTTCGAATCCGGCTTCTTCGCTGAAATTTGAACAGCAAAAAATGCAATAACAGACGCCAACAAATCCATGGAAGAATGAATAGCTTCAGAAATGATACTCACAGAACCACTTATCAGGCCCACAATAAGTTTGAGCAGAATAAGCGTGGTATTGGAAACAATGGATATCCCTGCTGCTTTGGCTTTTTTGTTCATAATGCTAGCAAAAGTAGGTTTTATTCTGTATATTTGTAACGATGGTATGTTAAAATTTGAGATCGTTTCTTCATTACAGTAAGCCGATTGGAATTTTAATAAAAATGGAATTGTTTAGTATTTTTTCCTCTATTTTAGTTGCTATGGAATGGTTGATAGAAAGAGAAGATTGGAAGAGGCTGCAATTTGAAGATCTGAAGCCGGACGAAATTTATGAAATTTCAAACTATGGGCGACTGCGGCATTGGTCTGAAAAAGCCAATGAATTTGTCCAGATGAAACTATCCACTGTGAGAGATTATAAGTATTTTATGTGGTTCAGGTCAAAGCAAGGATGGGAGAATAAAATAAAAAAAATTATTCATCGTTTGGTCGCAGCCGAATTTTGTGCAAAACCCAAAGATGGTGAAGTTTTCGTGATTCATCTTGATTATGATAAAGGAAACAACTATTATAAAAATTTGAAATGGGTTAGTCGTACGGAAATGAATGCCCATAGCAAGTTAAGTCCCAATGTAATGGCGGCTCAAAAGAACAGAAAGGGGAGGATTACCAATGCAAAGTTGAGCGCAGAAAATGTTTTGGAGATAAAAAAAATGGTAAAAAAGGGAGAACAAAAATTATATAAAATTGCACAACAATTTGGAATTACTCATACACAGCTCAATAGGATACGTAGTGGACAAAATTGGGCGCACATTCAGTTGCCTGACGAAGTATAATGCGTATACTGTTTTTTTCTTTGGTTTAATCCTGATTTCAGTAGGATTTATTGCTTGTACAAATCCAGATTCTAAAGCGGAAAATAGAACTGTATTTTATATCAACGAAGCCAACAATATAAGTTCGCTCGATCCTGCCTTTGCAAAAGATTTGGCCAACCTAAACGTTTGCAATCAATTGTACAACGGACTGGTTCAGTTGGATTCCAATTTGGCAATTCAACCCGCCATTGCGAAATCATGGAGCGTTTCCAACCAAGGAAAATTATACACTTTTTGCTTAAGAAACGATGTGTTTTTTCATGATAATATTGCTTTTCCAGCAGGAATAGGACGGCGAATTACGGCCGCAGATTTTGTTTATTCATTCAATCGAATTGTAAGCGATAAATTAGTTTCCCCAGGCGCTTGGATATTCAATCAGGTTGAACATCAAACCAATATCTATGCCTTCTCCGCACCAAACGATTCCACCTTCGTCATAAAATTAGAAAACCCTTTTTCGCCTTTTTTGACTCTTTTAAGTATGCAATATTGCAGTGTTGTACCTTTTGAGGCTGTGGAGTACTTTGGTGGTAATTTTCGTAAAAACCCGGTAGGAACGGGTCCTTTTTATCTAAAACTTTGGGAAGAAGACGCAAAAATGGTTCTGCTGCGAAACCCCAAATATTTCGAAAAAGTGAGAACCGTTTCTTTGCCCTATCTGGATGCGGTTAACTATTCGTTTTTGGTTGATAAACAGTCGGAATTTTTAACCTTTATTCAAGGAAAACTTGATTATTTCAGCGGAATAGAAGCGGGTTTCAAGGACGAAATTCTTACAGAAACAGGCGAAATAAACGAAAAATACAAACATAAAATTAATCTTCAAAGAAATGCTTATCTGAACACCGAATACATTGGAATTACCTTTGATACCAATCTAAAGCATGTTAAAGAATCTCCTTTGCGACATCTCAAATTCAGGCAAGCTCTAAATTACGCCATCGATAGAGAAAAACTCCTTCGCTATTTACGAAATAACATCGGAACACCCGGGAATGGTGGAATACTCCCCAGCGTTTATTCTCCCGAAAACCAAAACTATGGCTATACCTACAATAAACAAAAAGCGGAGCAATTGTTGATTGAATTAAAAAACGAATTAAATGTCGACCATTTTCCACCAATTGTTCTGGTTGCTTCGGCTCAATCACTTGATTTGATGAAATTTGTTCAACATCAATTAGCAGAAGTCGATCTGCAAATTAACATTGAACTGATGCAATGGGCTGCTTTAAAAGAAGTGGTGGCCAATACACGATCCGCTTTTTTTCGAGCAAGTTGGATTGCTGATTATCCCGATCCGGAAAATTACCTTTCTTTATTTTATTCGGCAAATTTTGCACCCAGCGGACCCAATTATACGCATTATTCCAATCCCATTTTCGATTCGCTCTACAATTTAAGCATCGAAATGGAATCCTCATCTGAAAAACAAACCGTATATAGAGCTATGGACAGTATTTTGATGACCGATGCCGTGATTATTCCACTCTATTATGACGAAGTCTTGCGATTTACTCAAAAAAATATCAAAAACATACCGCCCAATCCAATGAATCTCCTAAATTTGAAGTTTGTTTTAAAAGAAAATATCATTTAATAAAATAACAAAATTGCAAAATTCGCATTTTGATAAAGGAAATAACGTAATCAACAAAATTATTCGCCGTGAACAGAACTAATATAGTAAGCCTTTTTATCCTGCTTTTCCTCAGTTTTTCAAGTTTAACTGAAGCCCAAAATTCAAATTGGAGTGGCCCTTTATCCTTTGGAATTAGTAGCGGTGCTACTGCTTATAAAGGCGATTTAAATGCCCCAAACAATCCTTGGATGCCGTTTTCGAAAGATGCTAATTTTACCGTAGCCGGTTTTTTCGCAAAAGACTTAGGTCCGCTCAATCTTCGGTTTCAAATGGAAATAGGCGGTTTAAAAGGCTTTAATGCCAATAGCGATGAACGATTCTCAAACAATTTTTACGAATACAACGGAATTGTGTCTGTCAACATCAATCATTTGATTCAGATGAGCAATTATAGAGATCAAGGCTATCATTTTTATGTTTTAGGCGGTTATGGAATGCTCAGATATACCAGCGTTCTAACAAATTATTTAGAAACCGTGGTAGTGAATAAAGTAGGTTTTTCAAGTATTGGACGAGCTTCAACCATTATTGCCGGAGCTGGTCTGAAAATAAAAGTGATTGACAAAGTGAATTTTATGACGGAGTTTACTTATCACATGGCAAGCATGGACGACCTAGATGCGAAGATTGCTGACATAGATGCAGCAAAAGATGGTTTTTATTATGTGTCCATTGGAATGAGCTATGATATTTTGGGAAGTTCCACACGAGGCGGTTCGCACTATCGCAAAAGCTTGAGGTGGGGTAGATTCTAAAAAATGCCTTTGGAAAACAC
>DMBV01000005.1 GCA_003445975.1 Bacteroidales bacterium | reverse complement strand
GTAATCACGTTTTTTTTAATACTTGTTGTTGTATTTCTTAATTCAAAAATTAATAACCAAAATAAAACGTTGTGATACTTTCACTGGATCAAGAATCCGGAATCTTAATTTGAAAATCAAATTGTATTTTGATAGATTGTTTGTATCCACCAGACCCGCCATCTTGTTAATCCCAATTTGGCGGATTCGTAAGGAAGCACTTATAAATTTTGTAATGAAAAACCCGATAATTTCACCTGATTTTATTCAAGAAAAAGCTTTACAAGAATACTCAACAAAGTATAAGTTAAGAAAACAAGATTTAAAAGCAGGAGGCGTTGCAACAATAACTTGTGACGTAGAATTTTGTAGTACTGGTTGTATAGCCGACTGGGTTTGGAGTGGTTTTGGATGTGTTTGTGTTTCTAATTGTTCTGTTACAATTGGATGGTAATTAGTCAATAATAGGGATGTGCTTTATTGAATATCCCTTAATTTATTTTTATGAGTTTTATTAAAAAATATCCCATATCATTTTCATTATTGCTAATAGCATCAATCATCGTATTGAATAGAATACCACTGAGTAATAATATTCGACATTACGGGCTCGATGAGTTTAGTTCTGATACAATCGAAAAAATTGTTTTTAATTTCTTTGTAGTTTTAGGATCAATATTTCTTGTTTCAAAAAACAAAATCCCCATCAGTTATTTTGATAGAAATATTTCATTTAATGCATTTTACTATCTGCCTTTAATTTTATATATAATCATATTCTCTGGTGGCTTTTCTGACTTCAGAGACTTTAAATTTAGCGAAATCCCCTATTTAAGAATTTCATTATATAGCCTTAAAACTTTCAGCTCGGCATTTTTAGAAGAAATATTATTTAGGGGTGTAATCCTCGGTTTATTACTATACAAGCTGAATAAAGATAAATATGGCGTCTTTAAAAGTGTATTTATTTCAGCTTTATTGTTTGGAAGTATTCATATTATCAACTTATTGACAATATCTGCCACGACATTCCAAAGTGTTTTCAATCAGGTTTACGCAGCATCCTGCTTAGGGGTATTGTATGGCGCTGTATATTTAAAAACAAGAAGTATTCTTGTGCTCTCGATTTTACATTTCTTAAGTAATTTTTTTGCAATGATTGGTGTCCTCGAAATATCAACTGTTATTGAAACCGTTCGTATAACAGAAAAATCTTTTTTTGAAAATATATCAACAGAGATAGTTAGATTAATAATTTTTGGTATCCCGCTTCTTGTAGGGTTGATTATAATTGCGTATATCGATAAAAAAGAAGTCGATATTTTAATGCATGACAGGGCAAAATAAACAGCCATCTCCACAATTGCAAGACCCATCGAGGAGTATGGTGCGAATTATGAATTACGAATTACGAATTACGNNAAAAACGATTCCCAACAGATTATTTTCTTTAATTTTGTAACAAATCTCAAGGGGCTGAGATGCCTGATAAAACCATTTTCAGGTTTGATAAACAATTGCCCACAAGAAATCTCAAAATAGTTTTGAGATCACGAAATACTGAATTGCAATGCAAAAATTATTATTGTTAGGTGCTGAAGCCATCGCTCAGGGTGCTATTGATGGCGGTATGTCGGGTGTTTATGCTTATCCCGGCACGCCTTCAACCGAAATAACAGAATACGTTCAGCATTATGAATTGGCCAAAGAACGGAATATTCACAGCAAATGGTCGGCCAACGAAAAAACAGCCATGGAAGCCGGATTGGGCATGTCGTATGCCGGAAAACGCGCCATGGTTTGTATGAAACATGTTGGATTGAACGTGGCTGCCGATGCTTTTATCAATTCGGCCATCACGGGAACTAATGGCGGTTTGGTGGTGACTGTTGCCGACGACCCTTCCATGCATTCTTCACAAAACGAACAAGATTCGCGCTATTACGGCAAGTTTGCCCAAATCCCCATTTTAGAACCTTCGTGCCAACAAGAAGCCTACGATATGGCCTATGTTGGCTTTCAATTGTCGGAGCGATTCCGAGTACCAATCCTTCTTCGGATTACAACACGTCTTGCGCATTCCAGAGCTGCTGTTGAACGAAAACCGCTGCTCGACCAAAACAAAATTTCTTTGCCTTCCAATCCGCATCAATTTGTTTTGCTTCCCCATTTTGCTCGCGTTCAATACAAAGGATTACTGAATAGCTTTTCGGGTTTTATTGAAGATTCTGAAACATCGCCTTTCAACCGATTTACTCAAGGTTCCGATAAATCTTTAGGCATTATCGCCTTTGGTTTGGCCTATAATTACCTGATGGAAAACTTTCAAGATAAACCGTTTAATTTTCCATTATTAAAAATTGGCCAATATCCCATGCCGCGCACTAAAGTAGAAAAATTGTTGGCCGAATGTGATTCCGTTTTGGTTTTGGAAGATGGCTATCCCATTATTGAAGAATTGCTAAAAGGATATACCGGTAAAGTAAATATCAAAGGTCGCCTAGACGGAACATTGCCTCGCGATGGCGAATTAAATCCAAATTTAGTTGCTCAAGCTCTTGGTTTTGAACAAAAGAAAAATGAAAACCTGCTCGACGATGCTGAATTAAAAGAAATTATCAAAGCACGTCCGCCCGCTATGTGTACAGGTTGCGGACATATTGATGCGTACAATGCTTTAAATCAAGCGTTGAGCAAGTATTCTGCCGGAAGAGTTTTTTCGGATATTGGATGTTATACGCTCGGCGCTTTGCCGCCATTCAATGCCATTAATTCGTGCGTGGACATGGGCGCCAGTATTACGATGGCAAAAGGAGCTGCCGACGCCGGTTTGATTCCCGCTGTAGCAGTCATTGGCGACTCTACCTTTGCGCATTCGGGAATGACCGGTTTGATAGACGCTGTAAATGAAAAATCGCCGATCACCATTTTGATTTCTGATAATTTTACAACAGGAATGACAGGTGGTCAAGATTCTGCCGCACTGGGAAAGATAGAACATATTTGTGAAGGAATAGGCGTTCATCCGGATCATATTCGGGTTTTTGTTCCTTCCAAAAAAAATCACGACGAAATGGTGCGCATCATCGAAGAAGAACTCGCCTATGAGGGCGTTTCTGTTATCATTCCACGTCGCCAGTGTATTCAAACAACACGCAATGTGGAATTGAACAAACGAATTACTGAATTAAATCTTCGCTAAACAAAAACAAATTATTTAGGATGAAACATCCACGACTAAACAATTCTGACACACAAGAGGATGATTATCGTGGATGTAACATGTGACCGAAACATAAAATTATAAACACATGAAACGAGCCATGAGAATTACTTCTCACACAGGAGAATGATTATTGGCGAGTTCCATCTGACAATTAAAAATCAAATTATAAACAGATGAAAACAGATATTATTTTGGCAGGCGTTGGCGGACAAGGGATCTTATCTATTGCGGCAACCATTGGAATGGCATGCATTGCCAACAATCTTCATATCAAACAAGCCGAAGTGCACGGCATGAGCCAACGTGGCGGTGCCGTTCAGTCACATTTCCGTTTGTCTTCAAATCCCATTTCTTCCGATTTAATTCCAAAAGGGAAAGTGGATATTATTCTTTCGGTGGAACCCATGGAAGCATTGCGCTACATTGATTATTTGAAACCCGACGGATGGATTGTAACCAACGCGGCTCCATTCATCAATATCCCAAATTATCCTGAAATGGAACTAGTTTTGGGAAAACTGAAAAAGCGCAAAAATACGCTCATTCTCGATGCCGACGAAATAGCCAAAGAGATTGGTTCGCCGCGCTCTTCCAATATTGTAATGTTAGGCGCTGCAAGTCCGTTTATCGATTTGCCTTTCGAATCGCTGGAAAGTGCTATCAGGGAAATATTTTTGCGTAAAGGCGACAAAGTTATAGAGGCAAATATTGAATCGCTCCGAGCCGGCCGTGCATTTGCCGATAGAAAATAGACATATTCTGTTTTTTGTTTGTTAACCCAAAAAGGATGGAGGTTCACAAAGAGCGCTTTTGCCAAAATATTTTTAAACAAGCGTCAAAATTTCATTTCTTTGCCAAAAAAAACAGTGATGGAAAAAATTACGATCCTCATCAATGCACCTAAAGGAAAAGAACTACTGAATCTTCGGCAAAATGTTTCTTTGATGAATGCCGCCGAAGGTTTGCAGTTTTTGATTATCGACTACGGACAACTCGAAAGTACGTCGATCGATTTTCCCGTTTTTTCGGTGCAAGACCACGAAGATGTAAGCTTAACTCAACTGTTGAACGCTATTCCGAGCGAACGGTTTTTGTTTTTCGATTTAAAACAAAACTATCCTGCCGATTTTTTTGAACGATTGCTCAATGCAGAAGAAGAGGAGAAAATGAGCCTACAAAAGGGAAGCCTTTGGGAAGAAAGCCTGATTGCTGCTCAGCAGAGCCATTTTGGGCTGTACAATCCTCAATCAGAAAATCTTAAGCCTCCTGTACTCGCTTATCTGCCTTCTGTTTTATATACCAAAATGGAAGTAGAAAAATTGAACACCGACAAGGTAAACATGCATCCCGATTTGGCTTTGGAACTTTATCGCTATGCAGAAAAAAAGAAATTGAAGCTAGTTCGGTATTCGCCCAAAAAGGAAATTATACACTATAAAACGAATTTTCCGGCTTTTATGGTAGCTCTAACAAGCCAAGCCCAAAAGCAAATGAAAGTTTTTCCGGTATTATTTAGCCTGTTTTTCTTCATCTTTGGACTTGGTGCGGCCTTCAATCCGATTTTCTTGCTCGTTTTTTTGGTGGGAATGGGCGCCTATTTATTTGCTGTTACACTTGAAGCATTTGGACTTTCCTCAATTAAGAAAAA
>DMBV01000098.1 GCA_003445975.1 Bacteroidales bacterium | reverse complement strand
TTTTCGCTGATGAAGACGCTGATCATGATAGTTATCGGGGCCAGCCTGATCACACTTCGTAAATTACAGCTCTGTAATTCAATGATATACGAAATTATGTTATTTTTTAGCTGGAAACTTTGATCCATTTTAAAGATTTCAAGCTGCAAATCTGCTGAAAACCGACCTCTATTATAGAGAGATCAAAAAGATAAGTGTTTTTGGATATCGCGGGCACGCCACTTTTTATATAGAGTGTTGGGCTTTTCGTTTTCACTAAATTGAAAAACGATTGAATTTTGACTAAATGCCTAATTCACGCAACGAAAATTTTATCTTTGCTTATCCGTTACTTATAAAATCACGAAAATGAATCTAATTCAAGCCATTATTATTGCAATCGTTGAGGGAATAACTGAGTTTTTGCCGGTGTCGTCAACCGGACACATGATTATTGCCGAAAAGCTTTTGGGAATCGTCTCGACCGATTTCACCAAGGCTTTTGTTATTAATATTCAATTTGGAGCAATTTTATCGGTTATTGTCTTGTATTGGAAACGATTTTTTCAAACTGTCGATTTTTACTTCAAGCTTCTTATCGCATTCTTGCCAGCAGCATTTATTGGATTTCTGGCGAGCGATTATATTGATGCCATGTTGGAGAGTGTTCTTGTCGTCGCCATTATGTTGGTTTTGGGAGGTATTTTGATGTTGTTTGTGGACAAATGGTTCAACAATCCTAGCAAAAACCAAGATTTAAGTTGGAAGCAGGCCATGAAGATTGGTTTTTATCAATGTATAGCTATGATTCCAGGAGTTTCCAGATCGATGGCAACAATTGTAGGCGGCATGACCACCGGACTTTCTCGAAAAACAGCCGCTGAATTTTCTTTTTTCCTTGCTGTGCCTACCATGGCTGCCGCTTCGGCTTATAAATTATTGAAGCTTTTTTCGGAGCCGGGCGGCGTTCAAATGTTGTCGGACAATTTATTTATTCTACTTGTAGGAAATATTGTTGCGTTTATTGTTGCCATGGCTGCGATAAAATTCTTCATCGGTTTTCTTACAAAATACGGCTTTAAAGCTTTTGGATATTACCGCATTGTGTTGGGATTAGCCCTATTGGTTTTGCTTTATTTGGGAATCGATCTGCAGGTTGTTTAGGTTTGTATTTTAGGTATTTTTAGTCTCAAAATTTGATGGGAAAGTTCAAAATTCTTGTGTTTATCTTTCTGTTTTCATGTTCGATTGTGGAATCGCAGGAAATGAATGATGCTGGCTTTGTTGAAACGAAAATTNNGCCTACACATTGGCTGAAAATCAGATCGCTTCGGTGCGTTTCGACAAACGAGGAATAGCCGAAAGCAAAGCAGCCGGAAAAAATGAAGCAGACTTGCGTTTTGAGGATTATGTAACGGATGCAAAGCAATGGATTGATGTTTTAAAAAAGGATAAACGTTTTTCAAAACTAACTGTAATTGGCCATAGCGAAGGTTCCTTAATAGGCATGTTAGCTGCCGCAAAGGCCGATAAATTTGTTTCTATAGCTGGTGTGGGACAATCGGCTGATCATGTTTTAAAGCAACAATTAAGTAAGCGGCCGAAAGAAGTACAAGAAATTTGTTTTCCGATTATCGACAGTTTGAAAAATGGAAAAACGGTGGATACTGTAAATTTGATGCTTTACTCGCTTTTTCGTCCCAGTGTGCAGCCCTATTTGATTTCGTGGTTTCGGTACAACCCGCAAAAGGAACTTCAGAAAGTTTCAATCCCAATACTTATTCTTCAAGGAACGAACGATATTCAAGTAACAAAGGAAGAAGCCTTTTTACTTGCAAATTCAAATACGCGCTCGCAGCTCGTTTTTATCGAAAATATGAACCATATTTTTAGAATTGTAGAAGGGGATAGGCAGACCAATCTGAAAACTTATACGGATGCTACTTTGCCAATTTCAACGGAATTGACAAAACAAATCATCGGATTTATTTCTAAAAGAAATTGATATTGGAATTATATAAGACAGTGAGTTGGAAAATGATTTATCAAACCGTCTATTTAATCACATAGTTAATCTTCATTTTCGCTTCTCGCTCTTTGGCTTCGGCATCCCAAAGGGGGACAATATTCTTCAGAAAATCATCTTTTTCTTTCTGCAATTCTTCCATTGGCAAACCAATATAGGCTTGTGCCTTCGATTTGCTTGAAATATCGGGATATGGAACCTCTCCTTTATAACCCAATTCTACCAGCAATCGAGCTAATTTTATTCTTCCTTCTTGTGCAATTTGAATACCTGTGCTTATCACGCGTCCAATTTCAATGGGAGCGTGAAATGAAGCGCCATGCGATGCAGCCGAATAATCCCAACGCCACTGCGCATGACGAATATCCGTTAAGATGAGTTTCATTTGCTCTTCAGAAGCGCCCATATCCCAAGCAGTTTTGGCTTCAACATGCAGTCGAACGCAAAGTTTTTCTAGTTCATCACGATTTTGAATAATTTTATCTTGACGATCGTACACATTTTTGACCAATTCTGCAGTTTTTTCTTTGTGGCAAACCATGCAAGAGTTTTCAACATTGTTCAAAGGCGATTGAATGTGATGATCTGTATATTTCCGTCCTCCCTCAGTCATATAGGGCATGTGGCAATCGGCGCAGCTTACACCGCGTTCGGCATGAATTCCCATACTAAACACTTCCCAATCGGGATGTTGCGCTTTGAGCATGGGCGCTTTACTTAAAGCATGTTTCCAATCTGTGAATTCAATCTCATCATAATAGGCTTCCATTTGTTCGGCCGAAACGCCCTTGTCCCATGGAAATGTGAGGTAATCGATTCCTTCGTTTCCGGGTCGTTTTTTATTAAAATAATATTCGGCGTGGCATTGTGCACAAACGAGCGAACGCAATTCGTTGTGACTGGCTATTTCAATCGTTTTTCCTTGCCGTTCAAAAGCTTCTATCAATGCAGGACGCGTAATCTGAAGTTCCAAGCTTTCGTTGTTGTGGCAATCGGCACAACCGATCGGATTTACGATTTCGCTGCCCAATTGCGACCATTTTCCGCTGTAAAAGGAGGAAACTCCATTTTCATTCATGAGGCGAGGAACATCTGGCGATTTACAAGTCCAGCACGTATTTGGTTGTGGACCGGGATTTGTGTTGCTTGGACCTCCGGTTCTTAATATATTTCTGATATCCTCGATGGCATGTTCATGTCCTCTGCCTTGATAATAAGCTTTTGAAAAACTGTATCCCGCCCACAGAACCACCAATCTTGGATCCACTTCAAGCATATCAATCATGGCGTTTCCATTGTACTTCGATTTGAAATTGCCTTCTTTGGTTTTCATATACGATTCGTACTCGGCTGTAAAATTTTTGCCCCAGACTTCATTTCTGGGTTCAAATTTTGCGATTTCGACTTGCGGTTTATTTGTCATCGGTGCTTCGGCACGACGCTCAACAATAGAGGATGCTAACAGTCCCAGAAAAAATACCACCACGATTGTGGCTATAAATATCATCCAATTGAAGATGGGTTTTCTTGTTGTGCTCATAATATATCGATTTCTAATTTTTATCAATTAAGTTTTTGATCCAGCTTGGAATGGGTGTTTTTGTTTGCGGTATAAGCGCATTTGCAGCCGCTGAAAGGGAATTCATCCGGCCGTGGGGCACTTCGCGATGACATTCCCAACATTTGCGTTCTTTCGTTCTAAAATGATCGAATGATTTTGTACGCGCCAACAATCGGCTATCTGTGATCAAATCGTTGTGACAGCGAATACAATTGGTCTGAACTACTTCTGCCCCAACTTCTTTTATTCTAATTACTTGTGGTTCTAGTCTGAACGTGAAGATAGTTGCATGTCGCATTCCGTCTTTGGCTTTGAAGAAATAGGTATTGAAAATAGTATTGTGTGGAACATGACAGTCGTTGCAACTGGCTTTTTCTCTGTGGGAGCTGTGAAACCACGATGCATATTCGTGATTCATCACATGGCAGTTGATGCAGGTTTTTGGGTTGTCCGAAAAATAAGAAACGGCATTGGAGATGTAGAGAATATAGGCCGCTAATCCAAAAAAGGCACCGGCAATGATTGCAACCGGAAACTGCCATTTTGGTGGAGGTAAAAGCGATTTAAATACGGCAAAATTCATTATTTTGTTGTTTTTCAATAAAATATGCCGTTCAAAGTTAATGAAGAAATTGGAATATGGAAATTATTTGTTAAATAGATAACACAAATATTTGTTTTACCGTCTGCTGAATTTTCCGCATTTTGCCAAAAAAAACGCCGTGTTGCAAGCAAACGGTGTTTTTTCTATTGATTCAAACTAAGTACATGACCATTTTTCAAAAAGCATCTTTATTTGATTGACAATCAATCTATTATGTTAATAACTATCTTGAAGTACTAATTGAATATCTTGATTCGGAAACATTGATAATTAATTGGTTAAGTTTTGAACCATACAAGCATAAGTATATTAAAATTAGTTCAGAAGGCGAATAAAAACTGTTTGTAATATATAGAACTCTATCAATATAAAAAAATGGGTCATAAAAAAATCCCGAACCTATTGGAACGGGATTCTTGTTTTAAGCTAGCTGTTGTTATTCTTCCACAACAACAAAAGTAATTTCAGCAACAATGTCTTTGTACAATTTGGCAGTTGCTTTGTAAGTGCCTAATTCTTTCACCGTATCGCCATTGATTACGATTTTTTTGCGATCAACTTCAAAATTGTGTTGTTCTTTAATTGCATCGGCAATTTGAATTGCGTTCACAGAACCGTAAATTTTTCCTGTATTTGGAGCTGCTTTTGTAGCAATTGTAACAGTTAATCCATTGAGAAGAGCAGCCAAGGCTTTTGCTTCATTTCTGATTTTGTCAATCTTATAAGCACGTTGCTTCAATACTTCTTTCAGGATTTTTTTGTTTGTTTCGGTGGCTGCAATTGCAAAGCCTTGTGGAATTAAATAATTATTTGCATAACCATTTTTTACATCCACGGTATCGTCTGTGTATCCAAGATTTGGAACGTCTTTCTTCAATATTATTTGCATCGATTGGGCCTCCTTTTATTTTAGTAAATCGCCAACATAGGGCATTAATGCGATATGACGTGCTCTTTTCACTGCTTGAGCAACTTTTTTCTGATATTTTGTTGAAGTACCCGTCAAGCGGCGAGGCAAAATTTTACCTTGTTCATTCACAAATTTCAGCAAAAAGTTTGCGTCTTTGTAATCGATATACTTTATTCCGCTCTTCTTGAAACGGCAATATTTTTTCTTTTTTGTATCTACCGCAATTGGCGTAAGATATTTAATGTCTGAATTTTGAGCCATTGTTAAAAGTTTTAAGGTTCTTAATTTACGTTCGCTGTTGCTTCGTTGTTTCTCATCGCTCTCTTCTTATCGTTGTAAGCTACAGCATGTTTGTCTAATGCTACAGTCAAGAATCGAAGAATACGCTCGTCACGTTTAAAAGCAATCTCAAAATTGCGAATATGGTCGCCACTCACACGGAATTCCAGTAATTGGTAAAATCCGGTAGATTTTTTTTGAATAGGATAAGCGAGCTTTCTTAAGCCCCACTCTTCCTCATGGACAATCTCAGCACCGTACTCTATCAAAAGATCACGATACTTGCTTACCGCTTCCTTCATCTGTTCTACAGATAAAACGGGAGTCATAATGAAAACGGTTTCGTACTGTTTAACCATCGTTTAATTTTTTTTAATTATTTAATTTAATTTGTTGATCCACAGATAAATACTATATTATTCATCCAATTGGGCGGCAAAGATAAGAAGATTTGAATTTATATCAAATATATATTGAGGATTAATTTTTTCGGGCTGCTTTTTGGCAAATTCATGATTTGAAGTGGCTATTCTATTGGTTTCATTCTTTGATTGTTTTGAAACTGAATAATTTTTGCATTTTCGAAGTGAAACTGTGTTTTTACATAGTTCAAAAATCCTCTGGCTATGTTCAAATCTTCAAAATTCCCAATGGTATAATAGAAATTGGTATTTTCGTTGAATTCCCTAACACGCTCTTTCCCAACTTTGTTTTGCAAAAGATAGAGTGGGATAGGCTGATCAAAAGCTTGTGCTATTTCGATGCGATAAGTAAGCCCCGGTTCCGGAGCATAGGCTATTTTGCTTTCGGTTTTCGGTCTTTCAGAAATTTCCGATTTCGCGATTTTATTTTCCGTCTTTAGAGGTGTTGATGTGGGCGACGAATGGGTTAGCAAACTACGCTTTCCATTTTCATAATAAACCACAAAAGCTTGTGGGAAATTGTTTTGGCTTCTTACTTTTGCACAAAGACTTTGTGCTTCTTCTTTGTTTTTACTCGTATAGACATTGTATCTGTACCAACCGTCGCCTTCCATAATTTGAATTTCCTCTTCAAGCTGATGCAACATCTTTAAATTCTGCAAGTTGGGAAGTAGGCTGCGGCTTGCCATAATCTGGATATGATAGAATCCTTCGGTCGTGTTTTTGGTCATTAAATCGACAGTTTGCTTGGCTGGATCAGTAATATTGACTGTTTTGGGCAAAGAAACGGGTTCTTGTTTTTCCAATTTCGTTTGCGAGCCAATTGGCTGTGAGCTAGAGTTGCTGATTTGAAATTTTTCTTTGGCAAGAAGTCCTTGGTTCCAATCTGCCTCTGATATTATTTCGGTATAGTTTGCAAATTTTATTGGGAAAGTGTTTCCTTTTTGGTTTTTTATTTCGCCTTCAATCAAAATAGGATAGGAGCCTTTTGCAATTTCACTTAAAAATATTGGAATTCGAATGATGCAACTGTCTTGATTCATCGGAATGATAAAATCGTATTCGTATTGTTGTCCTAACTTTGTGAAACTTACGTTTTCGTTTGAAGATGCTTTTGGAATAAATCCGGCTGGCAGCAATAAGCGGAAAAAACCCGTTGCTGGTATTCCTAGTTTTGCAATTTTAAGTTGAATTTCTAATCCTGTGTGGCTTGCTTTTTCGGGAACCGTAAGGCTCAATGCAAACGGATTTTGAATTTCTTTAGTCGTAGTTTCTTTTGTTCGCTCCAGAATCTCTTTGGGCGTTCTAATAGAGTCGGAATGAAAATTGATAAGCGAATACGAGAGTAGTTTTGGAATGGTTTTTTGATTGCCAAAATGAAAATGAATGCCCAAAGAAGTGTAGGTATAGCTATCATTTTGGCCAATGGCGTGGGCATCAAGCAAATCGCTGAATACAAAGTTGTAATTTCCTGAAAAAGTGGCCGATAAATACGGTTTTATACGATATTCCAATCTAATTCCAAGTGGGATAAATAGACCAATTTTTTTGTTCGAATTGCCCCATCCTAAATTGCTGATTGTATCGTTGAAAGTTTGATTTTCCAGGAAACTTTTCCAAACTATCAGGCCAGCACCGCTTTCAAAAAATAGAGACGTCTTGCTGTCTTTTTTGCGAAAAAACGCGATGGGGTCGAATTGAGCTTTTAATGACAAAGCCAAGGCTTGAGTTTTAAACGACAAAGTATCCGTGATAAAGACTTGTTTTCCTCTTAAATTTACAAAGTCAAGTGCTGTATTGATCCCATAACTTTTCGAAAATGAATGTCCGAATAGAAGACCTATGCTCATGGGGAGCTCGTTCATTTTCGCTGACGGTAGAAAAGCGTTGTATTTTATATCGCCCCAAAACAAGTCTGTGCCGCCATTTAAACCCACAAACCATTGTTTTTCTTGTCCTTTGGATTGAGCGAAAAGCGATACCGAAATCATGTTTAAAAATATGATTATCAATATGATATATATGTCGCTTTGCTTTCTAAAATACATAAATGAATCCATAGGATATAAAACTCCCAATCAATCAAAAATAATTGAAATGAAGGTGTAATGGGAAATTGTCGCTAAGATGTATAAACAAAGCAATGTTAATTAAAAATGCTTATCAAAATGCGGACAAAGGGTCTGGTTTCGACTTTAGTTTCCTTTGCAATTCTTTTTTATCACTTTGAGGGCTTGTTCGTCGTCCAAACCCAAGGATTTTGCTTGTTGGAAATCGCTGCAAGCTTCCTCATTTTTCTTCAGCAAAAGGTACGACAATCCGCGATTGTAATAGTTTTTGATCCAAGCTTGGTATTGTTGGGAATCTGTTGGCTTGAGTAAGATAGCTTTATCAAAGGAGCGAATGGCTGCAGTATAATTTTCCATCTGATGTTGTGTGCTTCCCATAAAGGCATACAGAAGCCAGAAATCCGTTTCAGGCTCTTGTTTCAATGCGGCTCTAAAATCGTTCAGTGCTGCTTCGTAGTCGGCCCGCTCAAAGCGAAGAACTCCGCGTTGGAAAAATTCGTTGAAATTTGTGGGATTCGATAAATTGAAATTCGATTTTTGAATATTGATCGATCCAAAAAAATCGATAAAAGTTTGATACGGAACTTCAAAATAACTGCGCTCAAAATGTTTGGCTTTGTTTGCTGGCAAAAGATATTTTTGATAAATACTTTCTTGATTAAAAAGCGTGGTATAACGAAAACGAAACAATTTTTCACCATTAACAATAGCGGGCATAATAGCAAAAATCATCGTAAATTTGGAAGGTTCTTCCATTTTTGAAACGCGAAGTATATTGTAGGCTATTTGTGTAATGAGCTCTTTTTTGTTGTACTCTATCAAATTGTCGGAGCAATAAACTTGGAGGTTTACAGCCGTTGGCTCGTTAAATTGCAATGTGGAAGCAAGAATTTCTTCGAGTTTTTGTGCCGGAAAAACAACATAACGGGCGTTTTCTGTTTTACGAAAATTTTGTCTTAAATCGGGGAATTCGAACTCGCCACCTATGTATTTGATGATTAGCACACTATATTGTTCATCACCAATCAAAACGTCTCTCAGTTCAATTTCTTCAAAATTTTGCAATCCCAGTTTTTGAAGTGGATCAGCCATTCTGTTTTGTTCCGAATTGTAGAGAAGTATCTTGTTTTTTTCGCTCAGCCAGCTTCCGTTGTCTTGCAACACCCAACCTTTTGCTTCGCTCATTACAGCCCTTGCTTCGCTGATTTCGGGAAGATTTGATTTAGAGCGAGCAATTTCCTGTGCCAAAAGCAAGGTGCTGACGAAAATAAATACAAGACTGCTCAGTGTTCTCTTCATAAAGCTAAAATGTTAACAAATATAGAAATATTTCGTGCCGGTCGAAGTCAAAAGCTTTGGAAAATATTTATTGGTAGATTTGCACTCAAATTGATAAACGTAATTGAGGATGTATTTTTTGATTTGGATAATTTTAATACTTGCCAGCGGATTCTTCTATTTTTCATCAATCGTAAAGTTGGGCGAACGTTCAAAAATAGTATTGAAAAATAGAGCTTTCGTATCGTCAAATTATCAGAGCGATCGGTTTCATAATTTGGTTAATACGCCCATGGCAGCACCAAAATTTTCGACTATGATTAAGTTCTTCTTCAAAGGCGAAAATCAGATTCCGAAAAATAAATTAGTAACACAATTATTTCGAAAAGCGGAATTTGAAGCCTCTAAAGAAATGGTATTTAGCTGGTTTGGTCATTCTACGGTGCTTCTAAAAATGGAAAACATAACTTTTCTTATCGATCCTGTTTTTGGCAAACGTGCTTCTTTATTTACTTTTTTGGGACCAAAACGATTTCGTTATACGAATACGCATCGCTTGAATGATTTACCAATGATTGACGTGGTTTTGATTTCTCACGATCATTTTGATCACTTGGAATATGAAACAATATTAGCTCTGAAAGAAAACGTGAAGCGTTTTTTTGTGCCTTTGGGCGTTGGGGCTCATTTGGAGAAATGGGGCGTTTCCAAAGAAAAAATATCCGAATTGGATTGGTGGGAAGAAATCAATTTAAATGAGGATATCAAATTCGTTTTCACCCCAACACGCCATTTTTCTGGTCGAAGTGTGGTAGTGCGAAACCAAACTCTATGGGGTTCTTGGTCAATCATCGGAAAAACGCAGAAAGTATTTTTTAGCGGCGATTCGGGATATTTTGATGTTTTTGAGAAAATAGGAGAAAAATACGGCCCTTTCGATTTAGCTTTTATTGAAAACGGACAATACAACGAAGATTGGTCTTCTATTCATATGATGCCGGAGCAATCGGCCAAAGTAGGTTTTGAACTAAAAGCAAAACAAGTGGTTCCCATTCATTGGGGAAAATTCAGTTTAAGTGTTCATGCGTGGACAGCACCTGTAGAGCGTTTTTTGGCCGCTTCAAAAGAATATAGCTTTGCGGTTTTAACGCCGGCACCTGGAGAAATAGTTCCGCTTTCTAATTCGAAATCAGAGGATTGGTGGAAAAATTAGATTGGATTTTACATCAATACAGCTCAAGTTTTTGTTTAAGTTTCTGTTGATCGTTCGCTATTTCTAGAAAGTAAAAACCTTTTGCCAAATGTGAGAGATCAATATTATCGTTAAGGCCGTTTATTTGATGTTTAGAATAAATCAGTTTTCCAAGATAATCATATATACGAAAATCAAATTTAGAATTTGATTGATTTTGAAACTCAATTTCTATTTGCCCGCTGCTTGGATTTGGAAAAATTTTAAATTGAATGGGATTTTCAATTTCCTTGCGAGAAAGATAACTGGAAGCTTGCAAACGTACTTCTTCCAAACTTGCGGCTGCATTTGCATCTGTTGACCAAAGAACCACTCTATAACGTAATTCATTATCTGTAAGCAAAATAGAGCTATTGTTTGGTGTATAAACAAATTCACGGTTCACTCCCCAGTTTAGGTTATTATCGCGTCCCATAACATACATCTCAACTCCTGTATTTGTTGGTTCTGTTTGGTCGTAAGATAGTGTTCCCCACGAATTTGTAGTAGTTGTAAAAGTGGAAGAATTTAAATAGCGAACATAGATTTCGTAAAATGGATTCCCGCTTTTGTACAATTTAGAGTTATTTATTCCCCCATAAACGTGGTCTATTCCACCATAATATAAATCGCCATCCAACGAAAGCAATCCTTGAGGATACGCTTCATTTTCTAAAGCGTAGATTTGAGTTGAAGCAGTTCCGTCATAAGCAAAGACAGCTCCTGGCGGTGTAGCTTTTTGAGCTGAAAAATAAAGTTTATTATTGTGAGTTGTCATAAACCGAACTCCGTGGCCGGAATAAATTGTTGACCAATTCGTACCATCAAACTGAGCAATTTTTCCGCTGGTATGTGCAGATGTAATTCCACAAGCATAGAATTTTCCGTCAAAAATTTCGAAATCATAAACAGTCATTAATCCCATAGAATAAAATGAATCCCAAGAGCTTCCATTCCAAGCATAAATTTCTCCCGACCAATGAGTCCCTGCATAAAGTACTCCGTTGTATTCGGCAAAACACATTACGCCTTGTGTAAAATTACTTCCCATTTTTACCCAAGCTTTAGATGTTTGATTGAATTTGTATGCAGTGCCGCTACTTACTACACGACCTCCAAAGTATAAATAATCGCCAACGGCGTCAATACAAAAGATATAGGATTCTGGCGTATTAGAGTGAAATTTAAATCCATTTGGTCCTAAACCGTAATCGGTTTTACTTCCATCGTATGAATAAATTTTTAAGATACCCATAATGTATAATGTATCTCTCAGAATCGCATGGTCAATATAAGTGATATTTGTGGCTTCAAAGTCCCATGTATTCGTTAACGTATCAAAAGCCATTAATCCGTTCACACTTGAAGTAAAAATTTTTCCTTTGAATTCAAATGGCACGCCAACACTGTATTTGGCTGTGCTATTTGTAGTTATTGCTCCCGGTGAGGAAGAATAATCGATTTGATAATGATCGAAGAATTTGGTGTTGTTTGTAAAATACTCTTGATTCGACCCGCCTGACCAATCGGTTTGAATATAAGTGTATGGAGTCTGGCTAAAAAGAAAACAAGGACAAAACATTAAAAGGAAGAAAATTGGGTTTTTCATAATCATGGTTTTTTAGCTGTTTATAATCATTCACGTATTACCAATTTATCAAACTTTGAGTTCTTCTGCTGAAAAATTTATAGTCTAAATTAGGAGAAATGAGGAGATAGAAAAAGTCTAATTACATTGGGCAATTAGCTATTTCAAGTTAAAAAGTTGTGATTAATGTGCCTGCAATTTACAAAATAGGATTGCCAGAATGCAAGTAAAAACCTAAATTTTATATGAATTTTGGAAATATTGTTAAGATTTTAACAGTATTCGATTGCTTATATATTAAAGATAATATATTGATATAATGACGATTATAATATAAACTTATATCAAAGGATTTCTAAAATTTCAATCAAGCTATTTACCTCGTGCGAAGGATTTTCAGTGTGTGGTTTCTTTTCAAAATTTACATAAATTTGATCAATCCCCATGTTTTTTGCTCCTAGAATATCTGCTTCTAAATCGTCACCAATCATCAATGTTTCTTTCTTTTCAGCAAAAGCTTTTTGCAGCGCAAATTCAAAAATGAGCGGACTGGGTTTTTGAGCTCCAACCATTTCGGAAGTGATGATGGTTTTGAAAAAGGGAGACAATCCGGAATTTTTCATCTTCACAAATTGAACTTCCGAAAATCCATTGGTTAATATATGAAGCGAATATTTTCGACTTAATTTTTCGCATACTTCCAAGGCATTTGGGTAGAGCTTGGTTTTTGTTGGGCTAATGCGAATGTATTCGTCGGCCAGTTTGAGTGAAAGATCTTCGTTTTGGATACCAAAATTGCGCAATGTGCCACTGAAACGTTCTACGCGCAAATATTCTTTGTCAATTTCGCCAAAACGGTATTGTTGCCACAAACTGTGGTTGTAGGCTTTAAAATAAGTGTGAAAACAATCGAAATTTGGGATTCCGGTTTCGCTCAAAAAAACAGTGAAGAGTTCTTGAAGTGCTAGTACAGAATTCGACTCAAAATCCCAGAGCGTTTTATCTAGATCGATAAATAGGTGTTTGTATTGTAGCATGAAGAAGGAATGTTAAGCTGTTTTTGTCTGGCGAAGTTGGGCAATGGTTTCGATTGGGTTTTTACTCGTGAAAACAGCGTTTCCTGCAACCAATATATCGGCACCGGCCTGATAAAGTGCTTTCGCATTTTCCAAATTTACACCACCATCTACTTGAATGAGTGTATTCAATTTTTTTCTTTCTATCAATTCTTTAAGATTGGAAATTTTCTGATAGCTGTGTTCGATAAATTTTTGACCGCCAAAACCCGGATTGACCGACATCAATAAAACAAAGTCCACAAATTCAATTGAATCTTCCAATAGCGCAACAGGCGTATGTGGGTTCAAAACCAGACCTGCCTTTAAGCCCAATTTCTTCAATGTTTCTATGTTTCGGTGAACGTGGGTAGCTCCTTCAATATGGAAGCTGATGCAATCAACACCGGCTTGTGCAAAGGCTTCGAAATAATTTTCAGGATTTACAATCATCAAATGTGCATCCAAAGTTTTGGTAGTGAGTTTTCGAACAGCCGAAACGATCGGTAAACCAAATGAGATATTGGGGACAAAAACACCGTCCATGATATCCAAGTGAATCCAATCGGCTTCGCTTGCATTGAGCATTCGAATATCCTTTTCAAGATTGGCAAAATCGGCAGAAAGTAGGGAAGGAGCTATCATTGGCAAATATTTTTTGTAAAGATAAAATTTTATTGAATAAAAAAAGGCAGCGATTGGCTGCCTTTTCTTTTATCCTAAATAGGTTTTTAAAATCTTGCTTCGTGATGTGTGTTTCAAACGACGAATGGCTTTCTCTTTGATTTGCCGAACACGTTCGCGTGTGAGATCAAACTTTTCTCCAATTTCTTCCAAAGTCATTGGATGACTATCGCCCAATCCAAAATAAAAACGAACAACGTCTGCTTCTCTGGGAGTTAGCGTTGAAACGGCTCTGTCGATTTCCTTGCGCAATGAATCGTAGAGCAACTCTGTTTCTGGAGTTATATTTTCATCGTTACGCAAAACATCATACAGATTGTTGTCCTCGTCTTGAACCAATGGCGCATCCATCGACACGTGGCGACCCGTATTTTTTTGTGATTCTTTTACCTCTTCGATCGAAATTTCAAGGTAAGTAGCAATTTCTTCCGGCTTAGGCTCGCGTTCCAGACTTTGCTCCAAAGCGGCGTAGGCTTTATTTATCTTATTGATGGAGCCAATCTTGTTGAGCGGTAACCGAACAATTCTGGATTGTTCGGCCAAGGCTTGCAAGATAGATTGACGAATCCACCACACTGCATACGAGATGAATTTAAATCCTCTGGTTTCGTCGAAACGTTGAGCCGCTTTTATCAAGCCCATGTTTCCTTCATTAATCAAGTCTGGCAAACTAAGTCCTTGATTTTGATATTGTTTAGAAACTGAAACCACAAAGCGTAGATTGGCTTTCGTCAATTTTTCCAAAGCGATTTTGTCGCCTTGCTTGATTTTTTTGGCCAATTCTACCTCTTCATCTGCTGTAATCAATTCAACTTTTCCAATTTCTTGCAGGTATTTGTCTAATGATGCGGTTTCGCGATTCGTAACCTGTTTGGTAATTTTCAGTTGCCTCATATCCTTTTTTGTCTCCTAAATTGGCTGCTTATACGATTTATAAATTTCCTTGTTACACAAATTTCATTTAGTTTCTGCGATTTTGTGGTCTTCCGCCACTTCGGTCGCCTCTTCCATGGTCGCTTCTTCCATGGTCGCTTCTTTCGCCTTGAGGTTTCTCGGTGCGTGGTGGCCGTTCAACATAGCCTTCTGGTTTTGGCAATAGGGCTTTGAGTGAAAGTCTTAGTTTTCCGGTTACAGAGTCAACTTCCAAAAGTTTCACTTCAATCTCCTGTCCTGATTTTAACACATCTTCCGTATTTTGAATACGTTCCCATGCTATTTCTGATACGTGAAGTAAACCTTCTTTGCCCGGAAGAATCTCAACAAATGCTCCGAAAGTGGTAATCGATTTTACAATTCCTTTGTAAGTAGCTCCAACTTCAGGTATAGCAGTAATTGCTCTGATACGTGCTGTTGCTCTGTCCAATGAATCTTTATCTACAGCCATGATGTCAATCACACCAGTATCGCCCACTTCTTCAATTACAATAGTTGAATTGGTTGTACGTTGAATTTCTTGAATAATCTTTCCACCTGGTCCAATCACTGCTCCGATAAATTCTTTTGGAATTACCATTTGAACAATGCGTGGAACATGAGGTTTGAAATCTTCGCGAGGCTCGGTAATTGTTTTAAGCATTTCGCCAAGAATATGCAAACGACCCTCTTTTGCTTGTGCAAGTGCTTCTTCTAATATTTTGTAGGAAAGACCGTCAACTTTAATGTCCATTTGACAAGCCGTAATTCCGTCTTTTGTTCCGGTAACTTTGAAATCCATGTCGCCTAAATGATCTTCATCTCCTAAAATATCGGAAAGAACAGCGTATTTTCCATTTTCGGTATCGGCAATCAACCCCATTGCAATTCCTGAAACGGGTTTTTTGATTTTAACTCCGGCATCCATCAAGGCAAGAGTTCCGCCACATACGGATGCCATCGACGAAGATCCGTTCGATTCCAAAATATCAGAAACAATCCGAATGGTGTAAGGAAGTGTTTCTTTACCAGGAAGAATAAATTTAAGTGCACGCATGGCCAAATTGCCATGTCCTATTTCTCTACGACTTGTTCCTCTCAGCATTTTTACTTCTCCGGTTGAGAATGGAGGGAAATTGTAATGCAATAGAAAATCGTTGTTGTTGTCATAAATGGCACCATCAATTCTTTGCTCGTCGAGTTTTGAACCCAAGGTAACGCTAACAAGAGATTGGGTTTCGCCACGTGTAAAAATGGCCGAACCATGCGCCATTGGCAAATAGCCTACTTCTGACCAAATTGGACGTATTTCATCCAATTTACGACCGTCCAAACGACGACGTTCGTCTAAAACAAAATTTCTTACTGCTTTTTTCTCTACATCGTGAAAATAACGTTTGAACATTCCCACTTTTTCAGCTTTTTCATCTTCGGTTAGACTAGCGAAAAATTCTTCTTTGATGGCAGCAAATTTATCGCTGCGTTCGTGTTTTGCAGAAGCAGATGCCGCTATGGAATATAGTTTGTCGTAGGTTGCTTTAAATACGATCGATTTAAATTCTTCGTCGTTATTTTCGTGATTGTATTCTCTTTTTGGATTTGCGTTTGCAACCATTGCGGCCAATTCCAATTGAGCTTGACATTGAATCTTGATGGCAGCGTGAGCAAATTTCATGGCTTCCAACATATCGGCTTCCGAAATTTCTTTCATTTCGCCTTCCACCATCATAATGTTTTCCATCGTAGCAGCAACCATCAAGTCGATATCCGACTCTTTTAGTTGAGTGCTTGTTGGATTTAAAATCATTTCGCCATTGATTCTTCCAACTTTAACTTCAGAAATTGGTCCGCCAAATGGGATATTCGAAACGGTGAGTGCTGCCGAGGCGGCCAATGCTGCCAATGTATCCGGCATGGTTGTTTTATCAGAAGAAATGAGACTGATAATAACTTGGGTTTCGGCATGGTAATTATCAGGAAATAATGGACGAAGTGCGCGATCAACCAATCTGGCAATCAGGATTTCATATTCGGAAGCGCGTGCTTCGCGTTTGAAAAAACCACCAGGAAATTTGCCGGTTGCAAAATATTTTTCCTGATATTCTACTGATAAAGGCATAAAGTCAACATCTTCTCTGGCTTCTTTGTTGGAAACAACGGTAGCCATCAGCATTGTGTTTCCTTGTCTTACAACTACTGATCCGTCAGCTTGTTTAGCTAGTTTGCCGGTTTCCAGAACAATTTCTGTACCGTCAGACATGGTAAACGATTTGGTAATACCAATTTTTGACATAATATTTTTTTATTTATTCGATTTTATTTAAGCTTTTTAAGCATATAAATACCAAAAAAGGCAATTGATTTAATTGCCTTTTTCTATGGTCTTTTTCAATATCAAAAAGATTATTTACGAAGACCTAAATTTTTGATAAGCGCTCTATAACGCTCAATATCTTTTATTTTTAAATAATCAAGCAATTTTCTTCTTTTACCAACTAAAAGAACCAATGAACGTTGCGTTGCTTTATCCTTTTTATTGATTTTTAAATGCTCAGTTAAATGAGCAATGCGAAAGCTGAATAATGCAACTTGACCTTCAGTAGATCCGCTATCTAAAGCTGATTTACCATGCTGCGTAAAAATTTCTATTTTCTTGTCGGATGTTAAGTACATATGCTATGTATTAAATAATTATCTTTTTTCGGGCTGCAAAAGTAATACAATCTTTTTGTTTGTCAAAAATATATTGAATATTTTTACCCGCCAATTTTCTTTTTTTCCTCTTTTATTCGGGCGCAAAAATACAACATTTCTTCAAGCCTTTCACTTTACTGAAAGAAAATCAATAAATATTTTTTTTATTTTTTAAAATCCATAATGCAGCCTTCGGCTAGCCATTGCGCCAAGGCTTGTCAGTTCTCTTTTTCCGATTGCTCCCGGATCCGGACCACCGTGTCTGCGAATCAAATATTACACTGCTTCTTGAAGTTGGTTGTCTGATTTGATAACATTTGCGTACTTTCTTCCAAGAATTTCATAATTCGATTCCTTGGGATTGTGCATCTTAGCGGGCAGGAATATGTTTTTCCAATAATCAGTTGGTTTTTATTTGCAAACAGGCCTTTGTCTAAATTCAACAAATTTTTCAAAATAATCGGGTGAGTCCATCTGGTGCTTTTGCAAAACAGTATGAATACCGTCGCCTGATTTTGCAATTATTTTAAGTGATTGGCCATTAATAAGTTGTAAATTTATAAATAGCGTAAGTATTGTAAATCGTAATGACATGTTTGGGAAATAGTTCAATCACTTATATAGTATGTTCGTTCAATTTTCATTCTAAAAATTGATTTATTCGTTTTTAAGTATTTAGGCAAAAACAGGTCGTTGAAAAAAAGTAGCAAAAATATATATTTCCAAATGCATTTTCGTCTACATTTTTCTATATTTGTAGTTAAGAATAAAACAAAATGTATTTGTTTAATTTTGGAAATAAGAACTCCCTTACAAACCTGTCATTGAAAATGTTTTATCAGCATGAAAAAAAATAGTGTCTGCATCCTTCTAAGCGTTTTGTTTTTGTTGAATTGTTTGGCGTCGTTTGGACAGAGTAATACAAACGACAAGTGGTTTGTGGATGTGAATGTGGGTCCAACTGTTTTTATTGGTGATATTCGCTCATCCGATTATTTTCCCTCGTTCAAAAAACCGGTCGAAATAGGCTATGGTTTTGGTGCTTTTTTTGGGAAAGAATTGGGCGATTATTTCAACGTCCGCTCTCAGTTGACAATGGGGCGAGTGAATGGTGTAAAACCAATTTCCGACTATAATTTTAAAACCAACTTCATAAGTTTTGGACTGAGTGCCGAATTGAATCTGAATACTTTATTCATGGGAAATGCGCGATCCAATTTGCAAGCTTTTGGAACTTTTGGCGCAAGCTATGTGTTTTGGGATGCCGAATTATTTAAAACTTCTACTTCTGATGTTTTTGCAAGCGATAAATCCGGAGCTTTTGGTATTCCGTTGGGTTTAAAGATTAGTTATGAATTGTCGAAAAATTTGTTTTTGGACCTGGAAGGAATTTTGATGGTGGTCACTTCCGATTTTGTGGATGCCAAAGAGGGCGGAATTACCCACGACGATATCAATTACAATTACGTGGGATTGACCTATAAATTGGAAAAACATAAGAAGAAAAGAAAACCGCTTTCTCGATCGCAAATAGTACAGACGAAACCAGTTGTAGAGAAACCACTGGCCGACGAAATAAAAGTTGTGAATGCTGAAATTGCAGAAGCGAAACCAATTGCCGAAATTGCTAAGGTGGATGAAGTTAAAGCCGCAGAAATTCAAAAAGTGAAGGATGCTGAGGCCGTTTCCAATGAAGAAGATGAATTAATGGAAAAAGTGATTGCGCAAGAAACAAGAGCCGAAATTTTTGGCATACGCGATTTGGATGTGAATTATAAAGTAAGTGTTTTTTCTAGCACATTCCAAAAGGATCCATTGCTCTTGCAAAAGGAATTAGGAATACCGGAATTGATTAGTGAAAAGCCTCTAGGAGATGGAACATACAGCTATTTGGTTGGAAGTTTTGACAAATTATGGAAAGCCAAAGATTTGCGAAACAGATTGATAACTCAAAATAATATCAAGAAAGCAAAAGTTGTCTTATGCAAAAATGGCGAAAGCATGAGTTTGAGGCAAGCCTACGATTTAGCCGTTGTAGCGCAACAAAACAACGATTTGTTGAAGCAGTACAGCAATGCAATGTATGAGGCTGTTGTGCTTACCAATACCATTCCAAGCAAAGGATTGGTGGTTGGAGTACAAATTCTCTCGGTAAAAAAGGAATCCTACCCAATTCAATTGCTAAAGGATTTGTATGAAATCGAAAACGAAATATTCGTAGATAGATCAATTGGAGCTTGGTCAAAATTTGTGGTAAACGGATTCAACTCCTTCGAAGAAGCGGATGAGGCGAAGGAAGTTTTGAGGAAGAAAGGATTTTTTGATGCTTTCGTGGTAGCTTACTATGATGGAGTGCGTATCCCACCTTCGAAAGTTGCTGAATATTCAAAAAAATAATACTTCATTAAAATACAAGACTTGCAATCCGACTATTTTCTCTTTCTAATCATTAATTGATTCTTGCGTGTATTCGGGGTCACCTAAAATGGGATGAAACAGCATTTTAAATTTATTTTGTTGAGCGTTTTCCATTCAGAGATTGAGCATTTCATTTAATTCGAAATATCTAAAATCCTATGTTTATATTTTACCTTCAAAATTATTTTTGTATGTTTGAATTAACATAAAATTAATATTCAAGAAACTTAAGCTTAATTTTTGATTGAAAATGGGAGGCTTTAAAATTTGTTAATTTGCAAACAAATCAAATTTATGGAAAATATTTATCTAATTTTAGTTATTGTATTATTTGCACTGGCTATCAGCGATTTAATTGTCGGTGTAGCCAATGATGCAGTTAATTTTGTAAACTCGGCCATTGGTTCTAAAACGGCTAGTTTTAAAATTGTTATGCTCATTGCCGCATTGGGAGTTTTTATCGGTGCTACCTTTTCGAGTGGCATGATGGAAATTGCCCGAAAGGGAATTTTTCATCCGCAAATGTTTACGTTTTCGGAGATTATGGTTATCTTTTTTGCAGTAATGATTACAGATGTTATTCTTCTCGACACTTTCAATTCATTGGGCTTGCCTACTTCTACTACGGTTTCTTTGGTTTTCGAACTTTTAGGCGCCTCGGTTGCAATTGCAATGGTAAAAATATCGAATCTTGAAGGTGGGCAACTTTTCGACTACATCAATACAGCCAAAGCCATTGGAATTATTTTCGGTATTTTGTTTTCAGTCTTTATATCTTTTTTTGCGGGAGCAATTATACAATGGATTACACGCTTTATTTTTTCTTTCGATTTTAAGAAAAAAATGAAATATATTGGCTCTATATGGGGTGGATTGGCCATTACAGCGATTACTTATTTTATCCTCGTAAAAGGCGTCAAAGGATCGACTTATGCCGAATTTGAATTAAGCAACGGGATGACTTTAGCCGATTGGTCTTCGGAACACACCTTCTTAATCTTGTTTGCAAGTTTTGTAATATGGACTATTTTGCTGCAATTGTTCGCTTGGGTTCTAAAGCTTAATATACCTAAGTTTATCGTGCTTGCTGGAACGTTTGCATTGGCCATGGCATTTGCCGGAAACGACTTGGTTAATTTTATAGGTGTTCCTGTGGCTGGCTACGAATCGTTTAAAATATTTATAGCTAACCCAGGCAGCGATCCAAATGCTTTGCTTATGACAGGCCTTTCCGGAAATATTGCGACTCCGATTTACTTCTTATTCTTGGCAGGTTTGGTGATGGTGGTTACTTTGTTCGTTTCTAAGAAGGCGCGTAAGGTAATTAAAACATCCGTTGATTTAAGTCGGCAAGGCGATGGTGCTGAGCGTTTTGGAAGTAGTCAATTTTCAAAAACGATTGTAAGGGCTACACTTTCGATGAACAATAGTATTAAATCAATCATTCCGGATGTTGTCCTCAGAAAAATAGACCATCAATTTGACATTACTCGTGGCGAAAATGCTGCCATCGCAGATGATGAAAAACCTGCATTTGATATGATTCGGGCTTCTATCAATTTGGTTGTGGCCAGTATATTGATTTCACTGGGAACTTCAATGAAATTGCCGCTTTCCACCACCTATGTTACTTTTATGGTAG
>DMBV01000142.1 GCA_003445975.1 Bacteroidales bacterium | reverse complement strand
CTGATTTAACTTTTCGTGCCATGTTTTTTATTTTTATTTTTTATTTAAACTTATATTTTTTGAATTGTAACGGTTGTGTGCAGAAGCAGTAAGGGATTGCGGGCTACTTTTCTGTCCTGCGACACCGAAGTTTGAGCGGGGCAGTATGCTTAAATTACCACTGAAACCCTTAATGCTGCTATACTTAGTTATGGGGCGTAATTCCTTTCATTTTAGTTCTTTTGTTTTAAGGTCAAAGAAAAAGTCCCTATCGCCTTTTTTCTCATAATCTTTCAGTTTCTCGGTTGATATAAAGTTTGATTCAATACTTTTTAGAGGTACGATATAAAGGTGTTCAGGTTTTTTCCCTTTACCACCAACTCCAATAGCTATAAATACAGGAATATTTCTATTTTTTTCAAAATCCTGATATCGTTTAAATTGCTCAGAACTTGCAAATTCAATTCCTTTCATGTAAAACTTATTTCTCCATTTACATTCAACACTAAATTCCACAGTTTGATTTTTAAACTTAAATTCAAATAGAATGTCTGGTTGGGGTGTTGTTTTAGCATAAATCCCATTAACATATTTGTCTCCTGCCCATTCTTTAACATTAAAATATTTTTTGTCGAATTTCTGTACTATGTATTTTTCAAAGTCATCTCCATTTTTTTTGTTGAAATCAATTATTTCCGTTTCAACTGTGTCGGTCTTAAAATTAGATATTTGATTTTCTGTGTCTTTTATAATACTGTCGTAATCCAGTCCTTTCTCTTCTGTCAACCGTTTAATTACACTTCTTTCATTATTAGTCAAAACTCCGTCTACAATTGCCATTTCAATAATTTTTTCTAACTCTTTATTGTTTTTTACGCGTTCGATTGATTTAAATGTTTTTGCATAAATAAATAATCCAACTAAAAAGATTAGAATTCCAATTGTCATAAGTATTATTCCTGCCATTCGTTTCATGTATTATGTCTGTGTTTTATTATGCCCCTAACTAGCTGCTAATCGCTAGTTTTTTTGAAATTGCGCTCAATAGATTGAATGAATAAATTGAGTTTTTTAATGATTCTGTTTCAAATAGCGTCTCTAAATGGCCAATAGTTTCATCGTTGGTGGCAATCGAAAAAGTGAGAAAGCGAATATATTCCATTACATATCTCCTTCTGCCATATCCTTCTACGATATTCGATCTGACTGATTTAGATGATCTTCGTATTTGACTTCCAACTTCAAACATTTCGAATTTAGGAAGTTCTGTTAATGTCATTTTATGAATNNNGTCACCAGTCACCAGTCACCAGAATCCAGCAACCCGTTTACACAACATTCGTCGTCTTCGACCTTTTTATAAATTTACCATATCCTTTTTTAATATTTACTTTGCCATTTTCAATTGCAACTTTTCCTCTTAAAATGACTATTTCCGACTTTCCAGTAACTTCAAGACCTTCGTAGGCTGAATAATCGCAATGATGATGATGAGTGGATGCCGAAATTGTATGTTTTTTCTTAATATCAAAAATTACAATATCTGCGTCGCTTCCAACAGCAATTGTTCCTTTTTTGGGGAACATTCCAAATATTTTAGCCGATGCTGTGGAAGAAATATCTACCAATTTATTCAGACTGATTTTTCCTTTATTTACACCTTCTGAATAAAGTAATTCTACTCTATGTTCAATTCCCGGTGCGCCATTCGGGATTTTTGTAAAATCATCTTTCCCTTTAAGTTTATCGTCCCACATAAAAGGACAATGATCGGTTGCAACAGTTTGCACAACTCCTTGATTTATAGCTGCCCACAAAGCATCTTGGTCTTTTTTCTCACGAATAGGCGGACTCATTACCCATTTTGCACTTTCGAAACCACGATCATAAACGGAAGCATCCAGAACAAGGTATTGAGTACACGTTTCTACAAATACCTTTTGATTTCNNCAAATAGTCAATAATATCGCCATTTGTAGCATGAACAGAAATTATTCCGCCGTGTTTTTTTATTTCTGTCATCAATCCAACCATTTGACCATCGTCAATCATTAAAGCGCCTTTGTATGCCATAAATGCTTTAAAGGAAGTAATGCCTTCTTTTTCGATTAAATCTTTTATTTCGCTTTGCGTTTGAGGATTAAAATCTGTCACTGCCATGTGAAAAGCATAATCGCCATAAACATTGCCGGTTGCACGACCTTGCCATTCTTTTAGTGCAGCAAAAAGTGAGTGACCCTGTTTCTGGATTACAAAATCGATAACGGTTGTGGTCCCACCATGAAGAGCTGCCAATGTTCCTGTTTCGTAATTATCGCTCGAAAAAGCGCCCATAAAAGGCATTTCTAAATGAACATGCGGATCGATTCCTCCCGGAATTACAAGTTTTCCAGAAGCTTCGATTGTTGAATCGGCTTTCGCATTTAAGTTTTTACCAATTGCTGAAATTGTTTCGCCTTCGATAAAAATATCAGCAACATAATCATCAGTCGCTGTAATAATTCTCCCGTTTTTTATAAGTATTGACATTTTCTCAATNNTTAATTGTGATAATATTCATCAGCAATATCAATCGCTTTTTCGATAATATCCAGTCCTTCATCAATTTGACTCTTATTAATAATTAGTGGTGGCGCAATAAATATCCAACTCCAGCGAACAAAGGTGAATAATCCTAATTCGCGCAGCTTTGCAGCCATTCTGTTTGTAGGTTCCATATCTTTTGCAGATGCGTTCCAAGGAGTAAGTGGTTCTTTTGTTTCACGATTTTTAACTAATTCAATGGCACCAAGTAAACCTGTATTTCGGAAATCGCCAATTGAAGGATGTTTTTCTGCCAGTTTTTGAACTTTTTCTTCGATATACTTACCCATTAAAGCAGCATTTTCGATTAATTTTTCTTCTTCGTAAACTTCTATGCATGCCAAAGCTGCTGCGCAACCAAGCGAATGGGCAGAATAAGTTAAGCCAAGAGGAAGAGGAATATCATTGAAACGTTCTAAAATTCCCTCCTTTACTATCATTCCACCCAGCGGTGCATAACCCGAAGTTAATCCTTTCGCAACGCACATAATATCGGGCGTAACTCCGTGATGGTCAATTCCAAACCATTTGCCAGTGCGGCCAAATCCACTCATTACTTCATCGTCGATTAACAATATTCCGTATCTATCGGCTATTTCTTTTACTCTTTTCCAATAGAAAGGTGGATATTTAATACAACCTGAAGTTCCTGATTCGCCTTCGAAAAGAATAGCAGCAACACTTCCGGGATTTTCAAATTGGATAATTCTTTCAAGATTTTCTGCTGCTCTTACACCACTTTCTTCAATTGTTTTGCTGTTCCAAGGACAGCGATAAGAATACGGATTTTCGACATGAACAATATTAGGAACGCCCTGATTATCAAATTGAAATTTTCTTGGGTCACCACCAACAGAAAAAGCGCCATAGGTTGCTCCATGATATGAACGATAATGCGAAATAATTTTATGTCGCCCTGTGTATAAACGTGCCAATTTTATGGCGTTTTCAATTGAATCGGAACCACTAAGCGTAAAAAGGGTTTTCTTTAAATCTCCGGGAGTAATTTCGGCAAGCTTTTTTCCCAATTCTCCACGAACATCAGTAGCCATAGCACAAGTAACAAAGGTAAGTTGTTCAGCTTGCTTTTTTATTGCTTCAATAACTTTTGGATGTCCATGACCTACATTGGCATTCATTAGTTGCGACGAAAAGTCGATGTATTTTTTTCCGTCATAATCGTATAAATATACACCTTTTGCCGTTTTTACAGTGATTGGATTTAAACCTGCTTGTTTCGACCAAGAATATAAAGTATAATCCTGATTGTTTTTTACAATTTGTTGTCTATCGTTCATTCTATTCAAATTATATAATTGTCAATTAAATTAACTCATCCAGTCGGTAATTTCCTGTTTTGCCCATTTTGATGTTACTTTTTTAAGTTGCGACCAAAATTCAAGTGAGCTTTTTCCGGTAATATCACCAACACCATATTTAGAAGAGTTCCATCCGCCAAATGAAAACGGTTCGCGAGGAACAGGAACGCCAATATTAATTCCAATCATTCCTGCGCTTGCATTTTGAGCAATCATTTTTGCAATTCCCCCGTTTTGAGTAAAAGCGGATGCGGCGTTTCCAAAAGGACTTTCTTTTTGAATCGAAATAGCTTCTTCTACACTTTTTGCGGAGATAATTTCGAATATCGGCCCAAAAACTTCTCTATCAGGCATTTTAGTTTCCGCATTTCGCCAGTCGATAATTGTAGGACCTAAATAATATCCATTTGGATTGGCATTTTCGTCACCGGAAAATTTACGGCCATCAACCAATAATTTAGCTCCTTTTTTTTCTGCTTCGTTGATATAATCAATCAGATTTTCTCTTGATTTTGGTGAAATAATGGGAGGCATTTTTGTTCCGGGTATAAATTTTGATGTTTCAACACAAAGTTTATCAATAATCGGATTTACATTTCCAACAGCAATCATTACCGAAGCAGCCATACATCTTTGTCCGGCCGAGCCACACATTGAAGCAGCAATATCGGAAGCGGAAAGTTCCAGATTGGCATCGGGCAATACAATCAAATGATTTTTAGCACCTCCCAAAGCCAGACAGCGTTTTAGATTTGATGTAGCCCGGCGATATACAATTTGCGCTACAGGCGTAGATCCAACAAAAGAAACAGCTTTTATATCAGGATGATCGCAAATAGCTTCAACCACATCTTTTGCTCCATTTACAATATTAAAAACGCCATCGGGCAAACCTGCTTGTTTCAACATTTCCGCCATTTTCGTTGCTGTAATGGGCGCAATTTCAGATGGTTTTAGAATAACACAATTTCCCATTCCTAAAGCATTTGGAACAGTCCAATGTGGAACCATATGCGGAAAATTAAAGGGACTGATACTTGCTACAACTCCAAGAGGAGCATATTCTGTGCGACATTCCACACCCATACTCACTTCGAGCACTTCGCCAACAGCAATTTGCGGAATAGAACAAGCAAATTCTGTAAGCTCCATACTTTTTAAAACTTCGGCAGTTGCTTCGGCCATCGTTTTGCCATTTTCTTCATGAACAATTGTAGCCAGGCTCTCTACATTCTCTTCTATAATTTGACGATATTTATATAAAATTTGCGAACGCGATTTAGATGTCATACCCGACCAAACAGGAAAAGCCTTTTTTGCAGCTTTAACGGCAGAATCAACATCTGCATAGATTGATAAAGGTACTGTAGAAATAACAGTTCCTGTCAATGGGCTATCAACATCAATTCTAGTGTTGTTGTCAGAAACGAACTGTCCATTGATATAATTTTTTACTTCTTGATATTTCATATATTTTAGATTTTTTTAAAATGTATTATTCATTATCGTCTTAAAAAACATTAAGCCTAAAAACCATCAAATTCAAAAATACAAACGAAAAACAATGAAATGTTCTTTCAAGATTCTGCTTTCACAGCCTTATGTTTTTGATTTTGTATTCTATATCATTGGTAAAGTTAGGAAAATTCTTTGAGGAATAAGCTTTTTGCCTGCAAAACTATCTGTAAACAAGTTGTGTCGATAGAAATAGCTTCGAAAGAAACGATTTTTTTAAAACAGAAAATGGAGGTTAGAGGAAATGAGCGGAGGCGCCTTTACGATAGCCAAAGATCTGCGCGCGCCTAATTGTTATGCAAACACTAAAAAAGGGAAAAATCAAACAGTCTTTTTATTTATTCAAC
>DMBV01000055.1 GCA_003445975.1 Bacteroidales bacterium | reverse complement strand
ACCGCTGAGCTTATTTGTTAAGATATCGGCTTCCACATACATGCCTTGCAAAAATGGGTAGCTATCGTTGTCGAGTTTCCCATGTACTGTAAGCGTTCGCTTTTCACGGTCGATGGTTTTGTTTACTTGTATCACCTTTCCTTCGAAGTATTTATTGCCGGCATCGGGAACCCGAAAACGAATTTGCTGGCCGGATTCCAATTTCAATACGTCTTTTTCGAACACTTCTAATTCTAAATGCTTATGCGAAGTGTTTATCATTTTTAGCAAAACGTCGCCAGGAGAAACATAACTTCCAATAGAACAATTGATAGAAGCAATAAATCCATCTATGGGAGCGTAAATTCGGATGTCGGGCGTAAAAACACCCGATTCCAATTGCGCTAAGTCCACATTCAGTAATTTTAGTGTTTCTTTTATACCGTTATATTGTGCTTGCTTCAACTTATAATCGCTGCTGGCTTTTTGATAATTCTTCAGGCTGTTGATATTTTCTTCCGACAAAAATTTTTGACGTTCGAATTCTGCTTTCAAAAAAACGAGCTCTTCTTTCGTTTCAAGATAGCTTTGTTGCATCTTGATAAAGTCGGGATTTTGCAATTGAAATAGCAAAGTTCCTTTCTTAACACCTTCTCCTATCAAGCGAGGAATGTTCGACACATAACCGGCTACCATCGGGCTTACTTCCGCTTTCGCGTTCATCGGCACATCTATAATTCCGGTCGATTGTACAATGTCGTAAAAATCCTGAGCCTGGATTTCGCCCAAACTTATATTGGTTTTATCAAAAGTGGATTTTTGCACCACCAATTGGTTGCTGTTTACCGCTTCTTCCGGTTCATTCGAAACGACTTCGGTCGAATTTTTGCAGGAATTAAAAAGCAATAAAGAAAAAAGTAAAATGAAAATTTGTTTATACGGATTCATGGGGTTTATTTTAAATTCAAATATTTTAAACGAATACTATTTTGATTGTACGAAATTAAATTGTCGAGGTAAACCAATTCAATTGCTTGCGCATTTTGAACGCTCTGAACGAACTGAAGAAAATTGATCTCGCCATACTGAAAGCTTTTTTGAGCTGCTTTGAGCAGTTCTTGCGCCAAATTTTTTCCTTGCTGTTGATAATTGTCAATGGCTTGCTTGTCGCGCTTTAGGGCGCTTAGCAACTGTTGTTTATAGGACTGTAGGCGAGTAGAAATATCCAAATAATGCTGATCGACAATTTTTTGCTGAATTCCGGCAGCCTTTATTTTTGATTTTGTTGCACCAAACCAAAGTGGAAGGTTTAAGCCAACCGCAAAACCTTTGTATAGCTCTGCGTTCGGGCCATTGTTGGTCCCTTGAAAATATTCCAAGTTTAAATCGGGCAAAAGAGCCGATTTCTCTAATCGAAAGTTTGAAGATGCATTTTCTTTCTGCTTTTCGAAAAGCAACAATTGGGGCATCGATTCCGCTTCGCTGATTTCGAGCTGAACAAGCAATTTGTCTGCTACAACAAATTCCTCTTCGAGCAGAAGCAGGCTTTTTAATGACACATAGGCAATAGCGCGTTCTTCTTTCATCTGACTTACCCGCATTTTCACTTCTTGTTGTTGGGCTTGTGCGCTCAACATTTCGAGGTAGTTTTGCTCGCCCAACTCATATTTGCGTTTTGCCGAGCTGGCAATAGACGAATACAAACTATCTAAATAACTGTAAATAGCCAATTTGTTTTCGAGAAAAACCACTTGATAATATGCCATTGAAACTGTTTCGCTAAAACGCTGTTTCTGAAGCAAATTATCCGCTTGTTGGAGTTCGAGTTGTTTTACTGCCAGATTATGCTGTGCCATATAAACTGTTGGAAACCGAATTGCTTGAGAAATTCCCCAAACTTTGAGCGGCAAAGCATTTGCAGCAATATTGTTTTCATCAAAATTATAATAGACATTGGTTTTGTCCAAATTGAAAGCTGCACCCAGCAAGGCTTGTTTTTCTTCTACTTGTAAGCCGGCGGCTTTCATGGCCGCATTATTTTCAATGCCAATCTGAATGGCTTGGTTCAATGAAATGGTTTTTTGCGCCTGACTTGCAAATGGCAAGGCAAAGAATAGAAGAATGATTGCGAGCGGGATTTTCATTTTTTCTTTTCGTAATTTTTTCTCTTTCGATTTTTCATAAAGATAATACAAAATAGGCAAAACGATCAGGGTGAGCAAGGTAGAAGTTACCAATCCGCCAATAACAACAGTTGCTAACGGCCGTTGAACTTCGGCTCCCGATCCGCTCGAAAAAGCCATTGGAAAGAAACCCAAGGCGGCGGCTGAAGCGGTGAGCAATACAGCTCGCATTCGTTCCAAAGCGCCCTGAATAACCCGTTGTTTGATATCGGTAATTCCTTCTTCTTTCAGTTCTTTAAAATGTTCAATCAGCACAATTCCATTCAGAACGGCAATACCAAAGAGCGCAATAAAACCCACTCCGGCCGAAATACTAAAAGGCAAATCGCGCATCCAAAGCAAGAAAATTCCGCCAACAGCAGCAAAAGGAACGGCAGTATAAACCATCAAAGCTTCTTTTACAGAGCCAAAAGCAAAGTGAAGCAAAATAAAGATGAGTAGAAGTGCCACAGGAACAGCAATGGCCAAACGGGCTTTTGCCGAACGGAGATTTTCAAACTGGCCGCCATACGAAATAGAATAACCCGTAGGCAACTTGATGTTTTTTTCGATGAGCAGCTGAACGTCGGTTACGACAGATTCCAAATCGCGGTTACGCACATTGATACCCACAACTATTCGCCTTTTGGTATTGTCGCGCGAAATTTTTGCCGGTCCTGTGGAATAAGTAATTTCGGCCAATTCGCTCAACGGAATCATGTTTCCGTTTGGAATCGTTACGTAAAGCTTCTGAATATTACTGATATTTTTTCTAAAATCCTGATGTAGGCGCATTACCAAATCGTAGCGTTTTTCTCCTTCAAAAACATAGCCTGCCGATACGCCGGCAAAAGCCAAAGAAACTACCCGATTCAAATCGCCAACGCTTACACCGTATTTCGCCATTTGCTGACGATTGTATTGAATGCTCATCTGCGGCAATCCTTCCACTTTTTCGATGGAAATATCGGCTGCTCCTTCTACATTTTCTATCAAAGTCTTAATTTCATCTGCTTTTTGAGCCAGAACGCCCAAATCTTCTCCAAATATTTTAATTGCCAAATCGGCCCGAACACCTGTAATCAATTCGTTGAAACGCATTTCGATGGGCTGAGTAAATTCGTAATCGACTCCCGGAATCACCGATAAAGCAGCTTTAAACTTATCGGCCAATTCGTCTTTTGTTTTTGCCGACACCCATTCGCTTTTTGGTTTTAGTTTAATAATAATGTCCGATTCTTCCATAGCCATTGGGTCGGTTGGAACTTCGGCAGCGCCAATACGACTTACCACTTGATCTACTTCCGGAAACTGATCGATGAGAATTTGCTCAATTCGGGTGGTAATTTCGATGGTTTTACTGAGCGAGGTTCCGGTTTTTAAAATCGGCTGAATTACAAAATCACCTTCGTCCAAGGTGGGAACAAATTCGCCGCCCATTCTGGAAAAAGTAAAAACAGAGATTGCTAATAAAACCACAGAAAATGCCAATACCATCACTTTGTTCTTCATCGCGAATTCCATCGATGGAATATAGAGGTTTTTCAACCAATTCATCAATTTATGCGAGAAGTTATTTTCATTTTTTGATGGGCGAAGAAATAGACTAGAAACCACCGGAACATAAGTAAATCCAAAAATCATGGCTCCAATCAATGCAAAGGAAAAGGTCATGGCCATTGGCTTAAACATTTTTCCTTCTACTCCGGTAAGTGAAAGAATAGGAATAAAAACGATCAGAATAATCAACTGTCCGAAAATGGCAGAATTGACCATTTTACTCGTGCTTTTCAGGGTGATACTATCCAATTCATTCTGTCGATCTTCTGGATTTAAGTGTTGAATGTCTTTCCATTTCATTCCTATTCGGAAAGCAATAAATTCAACAATAATGACCGCTCCATCAATGATAATTCCAAAGTCAATAGCGCCCAAGCTCATCAAATTGGCATCGACGCCAAAAATATACATGAGCGAAAGGGTGAACAATAAAGCCAAAGGAATGACCGAGGCAATCAATAAACCCGAACGTAGATTTCCCAATAAAAGGATTACAATAAACAAAACAATCAAGAAACCCAAAACCAGGTTTTCTGTTACTGTAAAAGTAGTTTTGGCAATCAATTCACTTCGTTCCAGAAAAGCGTTGATAAAAACGCCTTCGGGCAGATTTTTTTCGACTTCAAGAACTCTGTCTTTTACGGCCTGAATCACTTTTTTAGAGTTTCCGTCTTTCAGCATCATTACTTGCCCCAAAACCTTTTCTCCTTTTCCGTTTCCGGTGATGGCTCCAAAACGGGTTGCATGCCCAAACTGAACTTCGGCCAAATCTCGAATAAGAACGGGAATCCCATCGCGATTTTTAACGACAATGTTTTCGATATCCGCGAAAGATTTCGTTAATCCTTCGCCCCGAATGAAATAACTTTGGTTTGATTTTTCGATGTATCCGCCACCAACAACGGCATTGTTTTTTTCGAGTGCGTCGAACACTTCAATTACAGTTGTGTTCATGGCTCGCAAACGCTCCGGATTGATAGCCACTTCGTATTCCTTCAGATAACCGCCCCAAGTATTCACTTCAACAACTCCGGGAATTCCCGAAAGTTGTCGTTTTACAATCCAATCCTGAATACTCCGCAATTCCATGACCGAATACACCGAATCGTAGCCGGGTTTGGTATCCAGAATATATTGATAAATTTCGCCCAATCCCGTGGTAATGGGTCCCATTGTGGGCGTTCCAAATCCTTGCGGAATTTTTTCTTGTGCACTTTTTATCTTTTCGGCAATCAATTGTCGCGGAAGGTAAGTACCCAAATTATCGTCGAATACAATCGTAACTACCGACAGTCCAAATTTTGATACCGAACGAATTTCCTTCACTCCCGGAAGATTGGCCATTTCCAATTCCACAGGATAGGTAATAAACTGCTCAATGTCTTGTGTGGACAAATTTCGAGAAGTAGTAATGACCTGAACCTGATTGTTTGTTACATCGGGCACTGCGCCGATTGGAATCTGACTGATTGAATATAAACCGAAAACCACCACGGAGAGTGTGAACAAAATGACAATCAGTTTATTTTTGATGCTAAATTTTATTAGAGCTTCTAACATTGTGAATAGACTATTTATGTGTTTATTTAAAAGTCTTGCCTATTTGCAAAAATCAAGCCAAATGCCGATTTCTACAAATATCATGTATTATTAGTTGATTTGCAAATATTTATAAATTTATATTTAAAGATTTAATCGAAAAGCCGAAGAAGCAATGGTGTGGTATTATATCGTTTAACATATTATTAACGACAAATTGTTTTTTGGCATACATTTTGGTAATGCGATGCTTAATTAAAAATATTTCAAAAAAGACATAGTCTAAAAGAATGAATTCGAAAAAAAGAATGAATGGAAGCAGGCTGATTCTCTCAAAAAAAACGAATAAAAAATGAAAAAAGTAAGTTATAAAAGAATTGCAATTCTAATGGTGGGCTTGATGGGCTTTTCGTGTGTAAAAGAAACTTCAGAAGCCGAACTTGTTGCTTCACCGGAATTAACAGCCGTGGAGCTCGATATGATGAAATACATGATGGAAGAAGAGAAATTGGCCTACGATGTATATGTTACGCTTTACGAACAATTTGGATTGGCCACTTTCAACAACATAGCCAAAAGTGAATTGTCGCACATGAATGCCGCTTCAAAACTGTTGGAAAAATATGGTGTCGAAAACACAGCATCCACAACTTTGGGTGTTTTTAACGACGAACATCTTCAAAGTTTATATAACGCTTTGATTGCACAAGGAAGTTGGTCGCTGGTGGACGCACTAAAAGTAGGCGCAACCATCGAAGATGTGGATATTTATGATTTGGAGGACTTTATGGAAAAGACCGAAAATGAGGACATTCATTCAGTTTTCGATTTTTTGGATTGTGGTTCGCGCAATCACTTACGTAGTTTTATAAACCAACTAACCATTCAAGGAGCCGTTTATTCTCCTCAATATATTTCACAAGAACATTTTGACGCTATTTTGACGGGCGACAAAGAAACGTGTGGAACTTATACACTTTAAATTTTACAACGCAAAACGGAAAGGGCTGAAAAATTTTCAGCCCTTTTTTATTTTGTAATGGATACGAAATGGATATCGGCAGAAATAGTAAAGCAAGTTCAGAATATCCCTGAAAGTACACGTCTTGAAAAGAAAGAATGAGCGAAACCCAATATATCAACGTCCTTTTCGCAACCAACGTGGTATCAATCGTTCGGAATTTTTTGCAATTGTGAGATTATTTTCATTTACATAACGAACATCTTCGATCGAATAAAAAGCATTCGGATTGAATGTATTGATCAGTTCGATTACTTTCTGACTTTCGCTCCGTTTAACAACCGAAAAAATGACATGAACCAAACCGTTGCTGCCGGCGGCTTCTACAGAAGTAACTCCGTAGCCTTTTTCTCGCAATTGAAGGATTAGTGCTGTGGCTGATTTTTGGGTGATGATACGGAACATCTGCACGCCAAAGGCGAGCTTTTCTTCAATGATTAAGCCGATGTAATTTCCGGTAGCAAATCCGGCAGCATAAGCAATGTAGCAGGCCACGTTGTCGAGGTTTTGCATAATTCGGGTGATGGCAATCAACCAAATCAATACTTCAAAAAATCCCAGAATAGGAGCAATAATTTTAAAGCCTTTGGAAATAAATACAATCCGAAGCGTATCGAGTGTAACATCAACAATACGCGAAAAAAAGATAAGCAAAGGTAAGATCACATAGGTGAACCAAAACGAAATTTCGACAGAGGATTCCATATTCTAATTATTTAGGCAGCGTTTTAAATACTTTGATTTTTGTAGAAACAAAGAACCACTTTATATTTATTTCTGCGAGGTAAAAAAATTAAAAAAACACAATTGTAAAACCAAATACAAATCTATATTTATCCGATAAAGAAAAGAATAATTTCCTGATTGGTGGTCAAAAGTTTAGCTGTTTTTTTTGACGTAAAAAACCAGATCGTCGCCCAAATCATAATAGTCTTCAAAACGTGTTTTTAGCTGATAGCCATTTTTTTCGTAAAACATTCGAGTTGGAACATATTGCGCGCGCGAAGAGGTTTCGACATAGATTCCGGTGCCGCCTTGATCAAAAATTTCTCTCTCACTTTCTTTTAAAAGAATTCGGCCTAAACCTGAATTGCGAAATTTTTCGTGAACGGCAATCCAATAAAGGGCAAAGCTATTTTTTGTTCCCGGAATTTTTCCATAGCAAGCATAGCCCTGCGTTTCATTTTCATTTTCGATAAAAAGGAACTGATATCCGCTTTCGATTCCTTTGGCCAAAAATTCATCGGCCAATTCAACGGCAATTTCTATTTCTTCGGCATTGAAAAAACCTGTTGAGGTCACAATTTCTCGAATTGTTTCGGGATCTGTAGCCAAGACTTCTTGTCGGATTTTCTTTGAAATTAATTCCATATATCTTCTATTATTCGGTTCATGACGGCGGGAAATAAATAGCCTGCTTTTTGAGTCGCGGCATAAAAACCGGCATCGGGCGAGAGGCAAGGATTTGCATTGATTTCCAATATCCAGGGATTTCCGTTTTCGTCGACTCGTAAATCGATACGGGCATAGCCTTTCAGCCCAAAAAGATCCCATGTTTGCAAGCAGATTTGTCTCAATTTTTCAGCCAATTCTACTTCGGTGGTTTCCAGCCCAAAAAGGCGATTGGTATTTTGGTATTCGAACGACGATTCGTCCCATTTGGCGGTGTATCCAATTATTTTGGGTTTTTCGGCAGGGAAATTTTCGAAAATAATTTCCGGAATGGGCAAAACTTCCGGTCCCGATTTTCCGCCTAAGACAGAAATATTGAATTCTCTTCCTTCGATGAATTCTTCAAAAAAATATTCGATGTTTGAATGGTTTTCTAAAAAAGCTTGAATGGCGTTTGGGTTGCCCGGCAAAATATTCTCATCCGAAATGCCAACCGAAGCATCTTCCCAGATTGGTTTGGCAATATAAAGCTTATCAGCGTCGATACCGTTGGGTTTGAGCTGATAAATCTGTTTGGGCGTGGGCAATCCGGCTGCTTCCAGCATTTTTTTTGTGAGTGTTTTGTTGCTGGTGATAAACATACTTTCCGAACCGCAACCGGTAAACGGAATCGAAAGATGTTCTAGAAGTGATGGCGCCAAATGAATTAAAGTGGCATCTTTTTCAAGACTTTCAACCAGATTGAAAACAAAAAGCGGTTTTAATTGTTTCAATTTCGCTTTTGTTTTTTCCAGATTTAGGTTCATAAAAAGGCGTTCGGTTTGATAGCCCAATTGTTCGAGTGCGCCTTCGGCAAATAGGGCTTGATCCAAAACATCCAGCTCGTCTTTATCGGCATTTGGTGACAGCGCATTGATTAAAACAACGACTTTTTGATTTTTCATACTTAGAACCTTGAATGAATCAAAAATTTAACTTTTTATTTTTTTGCTTGCCGATTTCATAATCATAGCCATCAGCTCAGGATATGAAATTCCGTTTAGCGTACTTAGAATAGGCAAGTCGGAATGTTCGGGATGCAGTCCGGCGAGCGGATTAATTTCTAAAAAATTGGGAATTCCGTTTTTATCCATCCTGATATCTACTCGTCCGGCATCTTCGCAACTGAGCAATTGATACGATTCTAAAGCCAGCTTTTCGCAAAGTTCTTTTTCTTTACCAAAAGTAGGTTTGTATTCAATCAAACTTTCGCATTGCTCTTTGTTTATATAGGAATAGACTCCTTTTTCGGCGTTTTCTTTCAGGAAAATTTCCATGGTTCCAACGGCTCGGGCGTCCTTTCCCGTACCAACTATCCCAACAGTAAATTCGCGCCCACTCATATAGGTTTCAACCAAAACCGCTTGTTTGAACTCAGTCAAAAGCGAGTTGCATTTTTCGAATAATTCCTCTTTCGAATTGATTACTGATTTGCTGTTAATTCCTTTTCCGGTTCCTTCGGCCATTGGTTTTGCAAACAAAGGAAAAGAGAGTTTTATTTTTTCGATATCTGAAAGCGTATTGACAATAAAAAAATCGGGAGTGGCTATTCCTGCATCACGGATTATTCTTTTTGTAAGTGCTTTATCGAGCGTAAGCGATAAAACCAANNCGTTCGCCATTGGCCAAACGATGTACTAAATTTTTTAGATGGCCAATTCGTTCGGTTCGAAAATTTAAGTTGTTGAGTGTGTTTTCAATAGCATCTATTGTTCCTTCTTGGTCAAATTCGGCAGTTTCCTCTTCAGAAAAACCCATTTTCAAATAATCGGAACGCAAGTCGTAGGTTAGGCCGAGTTTCATTTTATTGGATAAATTATTTAGGGTCAATTAAAATTAGTTAACAATTTTTCTGCAAGATAAGTCTATTTGCGATTCACGATAAATGCTTTTGTGAGAAAACGGACGAAATTGCAAAGATAAAAATCAAAAAAAGGAGCTTACAATCTTCCTATTCTATTATGTATAATCAGGATAACGAAATATTTTGCCTTGGTAGTTTCGTAGCACAAGTTCTCCATTTTCGTTTCCTACTTTATAGTCGGGCAACAAGGGGATTTTTCCACCGCCTTTTGGTGCGTCGATTACAAATTGTGGAACGGCATAACCCGAAGTAAAACCGCGTAAGCCGCGAATAATATCCAAACCGTTTTCCACTTTTGTACGAAAATGCGCCGAACCCGGAATAGGATCGCACTGATACAAATAATAGGGACGCACTCTCACTTTCAATAATTCGTGTGCCAGTTTTTTGTAAACTTCAATGCTGTTGTTTACGCCTTCCAACAAAACAGTTTGACTTCCCAATGGAATTCCTGCATCGGCCAACCGATTGCATGCTTCTCTTGTTTCAGGCGTTAGTTCGTCGGGATGCGTAAAGTGTAAACTTAAAAATATGGGATGGTATTTTTTGAGCATATCTGTCAAAGCGGGTGTAATGCGCATGGGCAGTACAGCGGGTACTTTTGAGCCAATCCGAATAAATTCGACATGTTGGATGGCTCGCAAACGAGCGATGATGTATTCCAGTCGTTCGTCAGAAAGTGTGAGCGGATCGCCGCCCGAAATGAGGACATCTCGAATTTCTTTGTGTTGGCTGATGTATTTTATCGCGCCGTCGATTTGCGAAGTGCTGGCATGCATTTTATCTTTCTTCGAAACCATGTGTGAGCGTGTGCAGTATCTGCAAAAAGCAGAACAGAAGCCGGTTACTAAAAACAAAGCGCGATCGGGATAACGGTGTACGATCAATGGAACAGGACTGTCGTGTTCTTCTCCAAGCGGGTCGGATTCTTCGCCGGGCGAAACGGAAAGCTCGTCTAAAACAGGAACCATTGTTTTGCGCAAAGGCTGCAGCGCGTTGTGTTTATCGAGCAAACTTGCGTAATAAGGCGTAATGCGAATAGGTAGATTTAATGCTTGTTCTTTAAATCCCTTTTCATCGTCGGAAAGTTGCAATATAGATTCCAGCTGATCAAAAGAAGTAAAACTGTTGCGAACTTGCCATTTCCAATCCGACCACTCTTCCTTTGTAGCAGTTGGAAAATGTTTATCTTTAAAATGCAATGCGTTTTCGGAAGCAACAAAAGCATTTGTCTTTACAACAAAAGGCTGTTGATTGTTGTTTTTTTGAATTTTTGATTGGAGGCCAGATGGCGGAGGGTCGTCAAAATCTTCAAGCAAATTTGAAGCGTTTGAAAGGGGAACATTTTTTGTTTTCATCTCTTTTCTGTCGAAAAATTTTTGATGATAAATAGTTTTGTGAACACTTGAATTTGGTACTCCATTTTTTTTGCAATGTTATACTATTTTTACATCAAAAATCTTCAAAACCGATTATTTTTTTGAACAGAAAATAGTCAATAGGTTTTTGTTCTTTTTACAAAAGTTTAAATTCGATAAAAAACTCAATATCAAAATTATAGAATGTATTTTATTTTCAGAGCAGCTTAAAAATTGCATCGATTTATGATTGAGAATTGAACGGAAATATTTGTTTTGAGAAAGAACCCGAAATTTGATTCTTACCTGATGTCTTCGAAATGAACTTAAAGGTTTGTTTTATGATCAAAAATAGTTTTTAAATGACGCCATAATTAAG
>DMBV01000161.1:30009-30207 GCA_003445975.1 Bacteroidales bacterium | reverse complement strand
TGCATTTGCGATTGCAAAAATAACCATTATTTTCATTAGACCAAGCAAATTGAAAAATAATTACGGCCTTTCCATAAGAAATTGGATATCCTCTTCGCTCTTAAAATCTTTCGTTTCTTGGTCGTGTCTAAATACTCTCAAATCTCGATTACCCACATGTTTAATTTCATTTCCTTGCACACGCAAAAAACAAGCTTC
>DMBV01000161.1:0-30000 GCA_003445975.1 Bacteroidales bacterium | reverse complement strand
AAAAGTGCGGAAAACAGGAAGAAAGATAGGCTTCGCCATAATTTGTCGAATTGCTAATGAGCAAAAGATTTCTTTGCATACTATTTTTGAATTAGAATGTAAAATTTGAAAAGATAAAAATAAGATATTAAAAAGGATTTCTTCCAAGTGGAGAAGAAAAAAATATTATAAAACCATATCGTCGAAGCGCAAGATGGTATTTTTTCCTTTTGATCTAAAATAGTCGCGCAAATAGTTTTCGGAGCCCGAATAGGAGGCCAAAACGAAATCGCCACCCCATGCGCCCAATGATTTTATTTCGCCTTGAAAATCGGAAAAGAATTGCTTTTTAATTCGATCGATACCAAGCACTTTTGAGAGGATACACTCATGTTCGAGCATTGCCTTTTCAAAATCCACAAGGTTTCGTGCATTTGCAATGATCCTACTCAAACTAGACACTTCCTCAATATCTTCCATTTTGGCTTTAATTTTTGCTTTATAGGAAGCCACACTTTCTTCTGAATTTTTCTTTCTATCTAAATGGACAAAATAGAGTTGATCTTTGAAAGTCGGATTAAATTCGGCAGTAGTTATCTGCGGTTCGCCATCAACCAACTGATAAAAAATTGGGCTATTGGAACGTGCCGCTGCCACATCAAAGCCGGAACCATTGGACGTAACTTTGGAAAGATTGTACGGATCCACATCGAGCCAATATCCGATATTGGAAAGCAATGTGGAACTACTTCCCAAACCCCAAGAGTTATCAAAATCGAGGTTTGTCCGGATCAAAATTCCTTTTTGATTGTCAACAGAAATATTTCCTAAATCGAATGCTTTTTTCAGAATTTTCTTGAGGTGCAGGGCCAGTTTTTGATCGTTGGTATGAATGATATTGAAAAGGCGCGATCCAAAACTTACTTGTAGCCAACCTTTGTTCAACACATAAGCTTCCCAGCGAATTCCTGAAAAATCTTCATGTAAACTAACATCGAGTTTTTGTCCGAATTTAGTTGGAACGGCCATAGCCAATGCACCATCCAATACAAGATATTCGCCTGAGATAAGTAATTTTCCGTTTGAATGAAAAGCAGCTATATTCACTTTACATTATTTTCGAAGTGTCTTTAAAAAATCTTCAGCAGCATTAAAAGAGACTTTGACCGTCTTAAAGTAGTTAATTGCAGCTTCTTTCTCTTTATCAGTTGCGCCAAAGGTATTCAAAATATTTAACAAATGCATCTTCATATGGCCTTTTTGTATTCCTTTTGTTGTTAACGATCGTAGGGCACCAAAATTGTTGGCCAATCCGATAACGGCAGAAATTTGCATTAAATCTTCTGCAGAAGGATCGGAAAGAAGTTCCAAAGTAAGTTTTGCCAAAGGATGCAAGCTCGTTAATCCGCCAACAGTTCCCAGCGAAATAGGCAATAATAAGGAATAACGAAAAATTCCATTCTCCAGATTCAATTTTGTCAAGCTTCTGTATTGGCCATCGCGGGCTGCAAAAGTATGTCCACACGCTTCAACGGCTCTAAAATCGTTTCCGCTTGCAAGCACAACGGAATCTATTCCGTTGAATATTCCTTTGTTATGTGTAGTTGCACGATGTGGATCGACGGTGGCAATCTGCACTGCTTTTTCGAATTTCCACACAAATTCTTCGGCTGTCATATCCGGGTCGATGGCAGAAAATTCTTCGATTGGACATTCTACCCATGCTTCGACCAAACATTCGGGCGTATAGTTGGAAAGAATAGCCATGATTATCTTGACTTCTTTCTCTACAATTTCGATTTTCTGTGCTACAAAATCTTTTAAAATATCAGCAAATTCTTCCAGACAAGAATTGATAAAATTGGCGCCCATCGAATCGCGTGTGTCAAAACTAGCTTTCAATTGATAATAATCAGGAATTTCGTGCGACAAATCAACCAATTGAATGTCTAGAATTCCACCGCCGCGCTCGCGCATATTTTTTGTTATCGAACTGGTGCCTTCAATTAGTTTTTGTTTCAATTCGGGAAAATGAGCCTTTAATTGCTGAATGTTTCCTTTCCAGATAAAATGTACCTGACCAATTTTTGTTGTGGATAAAATTCGCGTATGAAATCCACCTCGCGTTGACCAAAATTTGGCGCTATTCGATGCTGCAGCCACCACCGAACTTTCTTCGATCACCATAGGGATCATGAAATTTTTCCCATTAATCATTACATTTGGAGCAATGCCATATGGAAAATGAAAGTTCGAAATGGTGTTTTCGCTAAATTCATCAAAGAGTTTTTGATGTTCAGGATTTGAGTACCAATAAGAAGCCAGCGATTGACTTACTTGTTGCGGATTTTCAAAAAACTGAGCGACTTGTTCTATTTTTTCTGCTTTTGTGAGTTTCGAAAAACCGGGAATTATATTTTTTTCTTTCATTTAATCGCGTATCTTAAGATAGGATTCGGCCATTTTCAATCCTTGCTTGATGGATTCTAAGTAGGCGCTTAATTCGGAATAATCGCCCTTCGCCTTATTTAGAAATGCGGAAGCTTGACCAAAAACGGACTGGTGTTTATATTTTTTCATCAAGTAATACCCATCCAACCAATTGCCAATTCCACCTGAAATAATAATATTTTTATTTTGCGTTAATTCGTCGGGCAGCGCATTTAAAAACCCGACCATTTCTTCTGCAGTATGTCCGATAGTAGTAAGCGAACTGAATGTATTGTGTTTCACTTTATTCGAGCGAAGCAATTCCAACAGCGCAAAATTCGTTCCTCCAAATGCACCAAATTCCAATCCGGCAATATCAAGGCGCAAAAGCGTTTCTAAACTTTCCGGGCCCATTCCTTGACCCACTTCTTTAACGAAAATTGGAAATTCTGTTTTTTCAATCAAACGTTGAATCGTTTCAAGAGGAGGAAACAAAAAGCGATCGCCTTCGGGTTGAAGAAATTCTTGCAGGGGATTGAGGTGAACGAAAAGTCCATCTACGCGAAGTTTTCCAAGCATATCATGAAGTTTATTCAGCTCTTTATTTTCGATTAGTTTTTCGACCTGAGCGATTCCCAAATTTGCCAAAAATGGCAATTCGTCGCCAATGATTGGGCGCATATCGAAATCGCTGAGACGTGAACTATTTTCTAAAAGCGCCCTACAAGAACCTAAACCCATTCCCAAGCCAAATTCCTGGCAGGCGGTGGCAAGTTTGGTATTGATTTCTTTTGCTTGTGCAGTGCCGCCTGTCATACTGGAAACCCAAACAGGCATTTTCATTTTCTTATTCAAAAAAGAAATCTCCGGCAATTCCTGGTTTGGATGAGCGTTTAAAGCCGGTTCGTAATAAAAACGCGAATCGCACAAATGCTTATCTATTTGCGATTGAGAAGTGAAGTTGATATGGTCTTTTTTTCTTGATTCCATAATAATTGAGCAAATATACGGAAATCGATGAAGTATTGAAAAAAGCAGGCGGTTTAATCGTTGATTCTAAAAAAAAGAAAAGCTTCTGAATTTTCAGAAGCTTTTATATTATGAATTGATGTGAATTGGTATTACATCATACCGCCCATTCCGCCACCCATTCCGCCCATGGCGGCAGGATTGATTGCAGGAGCGTTTTCATCTTTGTGTTCAGAGATTACTACACCGGTAGTTAGAAGCATTCCGGCAATTGAAGCTGCATTTTCGAGTGCAACGCGGGTTACTTTTGCAGGATCAATCACGCCGGCTTCGTACAGATTTTCGTATTTTTCGGTACGTGCATTGAAACCAAAATCACCTTTCCCTTCTTTCACGCGGTTCACAACCACGCTACCTTCCATTCCGGCATTTTCTACAATCTGACGCAATGGCTCTTCGAGAGCGCGACGAATGATTGCAATTCCTGTTTTTTCATCTTCATTATCGCCAACAACCGCTTCGAGTGAAGAAATTGCACGAATCAAGGCAACGCCTCCTCCGGGAATAATTCCTTCTTCGATAGCAGCGCGCGTTGCAGCCAAAGCATCGTCGAAACGATCTTTTTTCTCTTTCATTTCCATTTCTGAAGCAGCGCCAACATAAATTACAGCAACTCCTCCGGCCAATTTAGCCAAACGTTCTTGCAATTTTTCTTTGTCGTAGTCAGAAGTTGTTGTTTCTATTTGCGCTTTAATTTGTTTCACACGCGCTTGAATGAGATCAGCAGCACCTTTTCCGCTTACAAGGGTTGTATTGTCTTTGTTGATAACCACTTTTTCGGCCAAACCCAAATGTTCCAATGTTGCATCTTCCAATTTGTATCCTTTTTCTTCCGAAATCACTGTTCCGCCTGTTAGGATAGCAATATCTTCAAGCATTTCTTTTCGGCGATCGCCAAAACCAGGCGCTTTTACGGCTGCAATTTTCAATGCACCACGCAAGCGATTCACTACCAATGTAGCCAAAGCTTCCGATTCAACATCTTCTGAAATAATGATGAATGGACGGCCTGTTTGTGCGGCTTTTTCCAAAATTGGAAGCAATTCTTTCATGGCCGAAATCTTCTTATCATAAATAAGAATGAAAGGATTTTCGTAAACAACTTCCATTTTCTCGGTATTTGTTACAAAATAAGGTGAGATATATCCCCGATCGAATTGCATGCCTTCAACAACCTCCACACTGGTTTCGATTCCTTTGGCTTCTTCGATGGTGATAACTCCTTCTTTTTTCACTTTCTCCATGGCTGTTGCAATAATATCGCCAATAGAAGCTTCATTGTTTGCAGAGATAGACGCAATTTGACGAATTTTTTCGTTGCTATCTCCTACTTCAATTGCCTGAGTTTTAATATTTGCAACGACAGCAGCAACGGCTTTGTCAATACCACGCTTCAAATCCATTGGATTTGCTCCGGCAGTCACATTTTTCAAACCCGTAGAAACAATTGACTGAGCCAAAACAGTAGCAGTTGTTGTTCCATCGCCGGCCAAATCGTTGGTTTTAGAAGCAACTTCTTTCACCATTTGAGCGCCCATGTTTTCTACGGGATGAGTCAATTCGATTTCTTTTGCTACTGTAACACCATCTTTGGTAATCATAGGACCACCAAAAGATTTTTCAATTATGACATTACGTCCTTTAGGACCTAATGTAACTTTCACTGCATTTGCCAAAGCATCCACTCCTCTTTTGAGTGATTCACGGGCTTCGTAATCAAAAACGATATCTTTTGCCATATTCTTAAGTTTTATCTAAATTTTGTATTAAAATGATTTAAATGATTGCTAAAATTTCAGATTCCTGCATGATGAGGTAATCCATTCCTTCCAGATTTAGTTCGGTACCTACGAATTTGCCATACAGAACAATATCGTTTACTTTAACGGTCAATGCTTTACCATCAATTCCATTTCCAACGGCCACTACTTGTCCTTTAAGTGGTTTTTGTTTTGCGGTATCCGGAATAATAATTCCACCTGCCGTTTTTTCTTCGGCGGCCAATGGTTTAATTAAAACACGATCTCCAAGCGGTTGTATTTTCATAATGAGTATCTATTATTGGTTTTTGAGGGATTATTTATCGAATATTGTGCCAAAGGAGAAAGCAAAAAAAAATGTCAGACTGCGTGACAATCTGACATTTTAAAATTTCTTTTCCTTCCCTATTTTTTATCCCCAACAGGAGGAGCTTGGAAATCGATGGGTTTTGTATTCTCAATTTGTTTACGCAATTCGGTATCAACAGCACCTTCTACTTTTGAATTGCGAGGAATTACGAAAATAGAAAACAAACTAAGAACCAATAGAACGATGGCCAATGTCCAGGTAGATTTTTCTAGAAAATCGGCTGTTTTGCGAACTCCCATAAATTGATTGTTGCCGGCAAAATTGGAAGCTAAGCCTCCACCTTTGGAATTCTGAACCAAAACAACCAACACCAACAGAACACTTGTGATTAAAATTAAAATCGATACAATTATATAAGCACCCATGCTTTTTATCTTTTAAATTATTTATTTCTTTTCCAATTCTTTAATTAGGGCTGCAAAGTAAGTACTTTTTTCTGGAATATTCAAACTTAATAGTTTATAAATTTCGATGGCTTTTTGGATGTTTCCTTGATCGCGGTAAATTTTTGCCAGCGTTTCGGTTACAAAAGTGCCTGGTTCGAATGAACTTTCCAGTGCAGCTACATCCGGATCGAAAAACGCCACCTTTTCGGGACGAGAAATACTTGGTTCTTCGCGAATAAATTTATCTATCAAATCCAATTTAGATGAACTTGGCTTTTTGTCGCTTTCGTCGGCCGACACTTGTTTAGATGTAAGTTCTTCCTTCGAATTTTCAATTTCGGTCAAACGTTTTTTGACCAGTTGCAGCAATTCGGCTTTCGATTTTACTTTGTTCCGTTCATCAATCAAATCGTCATCGGAATCGGCTGCTTTGTTTCGGGCAAACTCTATTTTCGAAATATTGATGGAGCTATTATCAGCTACTATTTTTTCAGTTTTAGGAATTTCTACCGGTAGCACTGATGTTGCTTCCAAAACAGCTTTCTGTGGGACTTTTTCCTCTACCACCAAAATTGTTTCAGCTTCGATGGCAAGCTCTTTTTTATCCTCTACCTTGTTTTGAAGCGCATCAATTTGCCGTTTCAACAATTTACGATCCGAAGCGTAAGCCGCAGTTTTTTGAAGTTGATAGGCAAATCGGATATCCTTAATCTTAGATAAATTGAATAGATAAAGTTGTTGGATATTTTGCGAATAAGGAAAAAGCTTCACCAATTTCTGGGTTTCCTCAAGCGTGGTCTTATCTAAAATTTGAGGTTGATTGATGTGAGACAAAAACTCTTTCGCATTCATAAGTTTACCAATTTACAACCGCTTTATTAAAAATATCGTCGATAAGCATTTCCTTAATTTGAGCAATTAATGCATCTTGAACAGTTGCCAAATCCAACTCGCTATTGTAGTCGGAATAAGCGGTAAAGGTCGTTTCAAAATTATTTTGGGGCTCAATAAGGTTTGTAAACTTTATACGAATACTCACCGTGAGGCGGGTTTGGGCAGCAATATCGGTACTTTGGATAGACTGAGGGCTGGTTTTATAGCTTGTGATAGCGCCTTCAAACTGCAGATCGCCACCGGCAGGAATGAGGTCGAGTGATGTTTGAGCAGAAAACCGATCGCGCAAGGCAGAAGTTAAAACTTCACTGAGTGTTGGATTTACAAAATCTGCATTGTTTTCGATGTAAGCTATGCTGAGTGTTTTGGCAGCAGCAGGAATTGAAGCTCCTGTAAAAGAAACACTTATACATGAATTGAATAAAAACACGCTCCATAATAGCAGCAACGAATGTAAAAGTTTTCGTTTCATTAGATGATATTGTATTCTTTAATTTTTCGATATAAAGTTCGTTCCGATATCCCAAGAGCTGTTGCGGCATCTTTGCGCTTTCCTTTGTGTTTTCCGAGTGCTCTACGAATCAAATCTTCTTCCTTTTTTTGAATAGAAAGTGTTTCTTCTTCAATCACTTCGGCGGGCGAGTGGAGCGTTTCGAATACTTGGTCGTTAAAATTCTCCTCTACAATTTCGTCGGCTTCTGTTCGAGAAGTCCTAGGTTCATCGCTGTTTCGGATAATTTCATAGCCGGAATCTAGTTTTCGAATCAATTCGGCTTCACGGTCTTTTGACTTAGTAGGGCTGCTTTCGTGTTGCAGCATTTCGAGCACTATTTTTTTTAATTCGGACAAATCGCGTTTCATATCAAAAAACACCTTGTATAATAAATCGCGTTCTGAAATATTTTCTTGTCCTTCTTTTGAATAAAGAATTGGCAAATCTCTGTGGTAGGTATCGGGCAAATATTTTGCCAATGTGGCGGCGTCGATGGCTTTATCTTGCTCAATGATTGAAATCTGTTCGCTAATATTTTTTAGCTGGCGAATATTCCCATCCCAGCGATAGCGCAATAGAATTTTTTGTGCTTCATCGTCGAGCCGGATAACCGGCATTCTGTATTTTTCGGCAAAATCGCTGGCAAATTTCCTGAAAAGCAGGTGAATATCTTCCTTTCGTTCGCGAAGCGAAGGCACTTGAATTGGAACCGTATTCAATCGATAATACAAATCCTGACGGAATTTTCCTTTCGAAATCGCATCAGGAATCAACACNNTGACCAAACAATTCCGAGTCGATGGTGCCTTCGGGAATGGCTCCGCAGTTTACAGCAATGTAATTTCCATGTTTCCGACTACTTAAACTATGGATAATTTTCGGGAAGACTTCTTTTCCTACTCCGCTTTCACCGGTAATCAAAACAGTGAGATCTGTTGTGGCAACTTGCACAGCTATATCCAAAGCTCGCTCAAGCAAGGAAGAATTTCCAATAACACCAAATCGTTGTTTTATTGCTTGTAAGTCCATCTGATTTATTATTTCCCTATTTTAGTATGTTTAAAATTGCAAAAATCCCGACGTTTTTTTTATCTGCGGATAATGGCTGCCAATTCGCTTTCATAGACCTGAATCAATCGAGTCATTAGTTTATCTATTTGTTTGTCGTTTAGCGTTTTATCCTCACTTTGCAAAAAATAACTTATTGAATACGATTTTTTTCCTTCTCCAATTTCCTTTCCTCTGTAAATATCAAACAAATTTACGGTTTTTAGTATTCTCTTCTCTTCTTTAAAAGCCAATTGTTCAATGGTTTCAAATTTCGCACTTTCGTCCAGTAAGAGAGCCAAATCTCTACGTACAATAGGGTATTTTGACACTTCAGTATATTGAATATCGTTTTGTTTGACTGTTTTTAGAATTGTTTGCCAGTTGAAATCAGCATAAAAAACACTTTGTTTTATTCCCATCGATTTCAATAGTTTTGGCTTCAATTCGCCAAATTCCACCAATGGTTTATTGTTGAGCGAATAGCGCAATCCTTCTTTAAAATAGTGCTTTATCTCCGTATCGGCTTTGAGTGCAAACGGGTCGAATTGCAGCTTTTTAAGAATATGTTGAACCCGCAATTTTAAATCGTAGAAAGTGATTGCGTTAGATTGATTGTTCCATGATTCGTCCTCTTGGTTGCCGCTTAATAAAATGGATAAATGCTTTTCTTCTGTATATCTCTTCTCTACTTTATTGGCATTTGCATCCACAAATCGGTAAGTTTTTCCAAATTCATAAATTTTCAGATCCAGATTCTTTCGATTGATATTGTATTCGATGGTTTCTAAACCGGAATACAACAGCGACTGACGTAGTACATTCAAATCGCTGCTCAAGGGATTGAGCATCACTACACTTTGAGCCGAATCGAAATCTTCGTTCTGTTCATAATAGGCCGATTTGGTCAATGAGTTGTTCATCGTTTCGGCAAAACCATTGTTCGACAAATAATTAGAAATCAGGTTCTGCAGTTTTTCCCCATCCGGTTTTTTTGTATAGGAAAGGGCGGAATGAACGCGTTGCGAAAAAGTGATATTGTTGTAGCCGTAGATACGCAATATTTCCTCAATCACATCCACTTCACGAGTAACGTCCACTTTAAAAGTTGGTATTTCCACCAAATAACCATCCTCCAATTCTTCTTTCACAAGAATATGTAAATCTTCTAAAATGGTTTTTATTATTGATGAATCAATGTCTTTTCCTATCAATCTATTTACATTGGCAAAGCGAATCTTTACATTCCAGGAGTTGATTTTTGTTGGATAAACATCTTTGATCTCGCTGGAAATATCGGCTCCAGCCAATTCCTTAATCAAAAGAGCTGCTCTTTTCAAAGCATAAACGGTGATATTTGGATCTGATCCTCTTTCATATCGGAAAGAAGCATCGGTTTTCAAACCATGATATTTAGATGTTTTGCGAATCCCGGTTGGTTCAAAATAGGCACTTTCGAGAAACATTCGCTTTGTATTCTTGGTGATACCGGAAGTTAAACCCCCAAAAACACCTCCAATACACATTCCTTCATTTTCATTACAAATCATCAGGTCTTCGCCAGAGAGTTCGCGCTCTACTTGATCGAGCGTGCTGAATTTTGTTCCGGCAGCCAGTTTTTTCACTATCACTTTATTACCGCTCACAGCATCGGCATCAAACGCGTGCAAGGGCTGTCCGGTTTCGTACATCACAAAATTGGTGATATCCACTATATTGTTGATTGGTCGAATACCAATGACTTTCAAAGCGTTTTGCAGCCATTCGGGCGATTCTGCTACTTCTATGTTGGAAAGAGTGAGTCCGGAATAGCGTGGGCAAGCAACAGTGTCTTCAACAATTACTTCAATATCTAAATTGTTATTATCCGCTTGAAAAGCCGAAACATCCGGAAATTTCAGTTTGGCTTCTCGATTGTTGTTGTTCCGATTCATCACAGCCACCAAATCGCGCGCTGTTCCTATGTGCGAAGTTGCATCGGCGCGATTTGGAGTAAGTCCAATTTCCAACCGATAATCGTCTTCCAACTTGAAATAGGTTTTGGCCGGAGAACCAACAATCGCATCCGAATTTAAAACCATAATTCCATCGTGTGCGCTTCCCAATCCCAATTCATCTTCCGCGCATATCATTCCTTCAGAAACCTCGCCTCTAATTTTTGACTTTTTAATTACAAACGACTTGTCGCCATCGAATAAAGTTGTTCCAACAGTAGCCACAGGAACAATTTGTCCGGCCGCAACATTGGGCGCTCCACAAACAATGGGCAAAATTGTTCCATTTCCAATATCAACAGTTGTAATACTCAGTGTATCGGCATTTGGATGTCTTTCGCAACGGAGTACTTTTCCAATAACAACGCCTTCCAATCCTCCTTTTATTGACTGAATGCGTTCCATTTTTTCGACCTCTAAACCGCAATCTGTCAACATTATATCAGCCATTTCAGGGGTAAAGTCTGTCGAAATATATTTTTTTAACCAATTGTATGATAAATTCATTCGCTTCTTTCTATTTTAAATTCTAATCTAACATTGAGTACGATTTATCGCATACTGAATGTAATTCGCACTGCAAAATTAGCAATTTTTTCGATAAAGAGCGTTGAATTTAAGCGGAATGGCGAACGCCACTAATGTGCCAGAAGAATATAGTTCTAACTGATTTCGATCCAGTTTTGTTTCGAATTTTGCAATTTCTGAATGGCTATGGAAGTTTGTCTATTTTCGGCCAATGAAAGATTTGGGTCAATTTCAAGCAATTGGATGGCTTTTTCGCGAGCAAATTTTAGAATTTTTTCGTCTTTCGAAATATCGGCAATTTTGAGATCCAGAATTCCGCTTTGCTGCGTGCCGTACATATCGCCGGGGCCGCGAAGTTTCAAATCTACTTCTGCAATTTCGAAACCGTCGGTGGTTTGCACCATAGTTTGCAGGCGTTTTTTTCCGTCGGAAGTTAATTTATAACTCGACATAAGCAAACAAAAAGATTGATCGGCACCGCGCCCAACTCTGCCGCGCAACTGATGAAGTTGAGACAAGCCAAAACGTTCGGCATTTTCGATTACCATTACCGATGCATTGGGCACATTCACGCCAACTTCGATTACAGTGGTTGATACCATTATTTGAGTTTCGCCCTTTACAAAGCGTTTCATTTCAAATTCTTTGTCGGCCGCTTTCATTTTTCCATGTAAGATGCTCACCTGATACTTTGGGCGAGGAAAATCGCGCACAATGCTTACGTATCCATCTTCCAAATCCTTTAGATCCAGCGATTCAGATTCTTTAATCAAAGGATACACCACATAAACCTGACGGCCTTCGGCAATTTGCCTACGCATAAAACCAAATACTTTCAATCGATCTTTGTCGTAAAAATGACTTGTTTTGATGGATTTTCTTCCGGGAGGAAGTTCGTCAATGACGGAATAATCCAAATCNNTCTTTTTTCCAAAGCTTGGCACGTTGAGCCACTCCAAAACGATGTTGTTCATCAATTACAGCAAGTCCCAGCTTATTAAAACGCACAGAATCTTCGATTAAGGCATGCGTACCTACAAGGATTTGCAATGCTCCACTCATCAACTCCGCATGAATTTCTCTCCGCTTTTTCGTTTTAGTAGATCCTGTTAATAAATCTATTTTGATATCCATTCCATGCAAAAACGAATTGATACTGACAAAATGCTGTTGGGCAAGAATTTCTGTTGGAGCCATGATGCAAGCTTGATATCCATTGTCTAAAGCCAACAACATTCCAAGAAGGGCAACAAGTGTTTTGCCGCTTCCTACATCGCCTTGAAGAAGCCGATTCATTTGCTTTCCGGTAGCCATGTCGGCTCTGATTTCACGGACTACTTTTTTTTGAGCTTCGGTTAATTGAAAAGGAAGATTGTTCGAATAAAAGAGATTAAATAAATCGCCCACTTTTGAAAAAACAGGTCCTTGCACTTTTTCTATTCTCAATTGCTTTTGTTTTAATAGAAGCAGTTGAATAAAAAATAATTCCTCAAATTTCAAGCGTTTCCGTGCATTTTCCAATACGAGCAAATCTTCGGGAAAATGAATTGCTTTGATGGCTGCTTCGCGCGAAAGGAAATTATATTGATGAATTAAAAGCGGTGGTAGGTTTTCGATCAAATCACCATTCATCCGCGAAACAACCAAATGAATAATTTTGGCAATTCCTTTTGAATCGAGCCCTTTTCTTTTGAGTTTTTCCGAAGAATTGTAAAAGGGCTGCAATTTAATGTTTGTCAGAACCTCTTTGTCGGGGTCCACCATTTCAATTTCAGGGTGAGAAATACTGTATCGACCATTGAAAAGCGTTGGCCGGCCAAAGACAATGTATTCTTTTCCATAAACAAGCTTTTCGCGAACCCATTTAATTCCGGCAAACCAAATCAATTCTATTTGGGCGGTATCGTCGATCAATTGAACACTTAATCGAGTGGAACGACCGGTACCCAATGTTTGCAAATTGGACAGTTTTCCTTTTAATTGAACAAAAGGCATCTCTTCTGCTACTTCACCAATCGAATAGATTTTACTTCTGTCCACATATCGAAAAGGGAAATAATAAAGCAAATCTTCGAGCGTTCGTATTCCAAGTTCATTTACAAAAATTGATTCTTTGGCTGGCCCTACACCTTTCATATATTTAATTGGTGTATCTAAAAAATGCTCCATTTTGTATGGGTTTCTGGCAAAAATAGCGAATTATCAGGCAAAAAAAAACTCCGAATAACCGGAGTTTTTCTAAATATTTCTTTTGATTAGTATTCCCAAAGAGATTGCTCCATTTCGAAAATTTCATTCTTGATGCGGTTTGATTCCAATAAGGCATCCATTCCCATGGCATATTGCGAAATCTCTCTATCGTACACATTTTCTTCTTTGTAAACATAGGAATCGAATAAGCGCTTCCAGAAAACATCGTCGTAAGTAAGTCGAGCGCCGCCGTTTTTATTATTAAACACAACAGACTTGGCTAAAACTGGACGAGCATCGGGAAAATAAATCCAAAACAATGTTTCTTCTCTTTTTTGTTTGGTTTGCGTATCGACGAATTCTCTAACGGGACCCAAACCCAATATTCTGACCATCATTTGAGACCGCTGTTTGTCGAAATACCAGATTTCTTTCAATTTCACCGATTTTACTTCACCGGGTTGATACTCATCAGGATATGTAATTTTTTTTCCAAGAAAAACACCTCTTTGATCATATTGATCAATCGAATCGGCTTGCCCTTTCAAGCGGTTTTCCATATCTGCCCAAGTTAATGGAGTGGTAAATTCATCGTCGATGCGATCATCATAAGCAGTTAGTTCGCCAGCTTTTAATGCATCAATGAGTGTAGCCATAAAGCTCTTCCAACCAACGTGATTCACTATAGGATAATAAAAAGGCTGATTCATTTTCTCACGGAAGTCGATTTTTTGCCAAACTCTTTTTTTGTACATAACATCGGCTTGACGCAATGGTGGATATGGTACTGGTTTTTTAAACTCCACGTGGATTTCATCAAAAACATTATCTCTTGGGGTATTTACAGCACTTTGAGAGCTTCCGCCAATCACTTGTGCAGTAACCACAGTCACACTTAAACTCAGCGCAATAATGCCAAAGATTTTAAAAATGTTCTTATTCATAGTTTTAAAATTTTATTTTAATGTAAGTACCAAGGCGGGAACTTTTCTGTCGCCAGTAGGTCCTTTAACTTTAATATTTTTAAATACAACATCTGCTCCTTTTCGTGCCCCTTGAATATATTTCTCCATTTCGGGAGTCAATTTGGCGCTATTTGCAGGCAAATCATACGACTCTCCGTTTGTTTTATAGGCGGTCATACTAAAGGCGTTTACTTCGAATGGATATTCGAAATTGACATATTCGGGTAAGGCACAAATTAAATATGGATTGGCGAGAATTTGTCCTTTGGCCACACCACCATCTCCGTCCATTCCCCGAATCAATACCAAAGGATCGGGCAATTCTTTCAGTCGAAAAACTTGTTCTCCCAATTTCGTACGCGATTTATTTTCGCCGAGAGCGAAAACAGTTATGGTAAGCTCGTTGGTTGACAAGGTGTTTCTTCCAAGATTATTGACTACAAAACCGGCATTTGTTTTTTGAATTTGCCCTGCAGTAATGTTATAATCTATTCTATGATCAGGAATTCCGGAGGCGGAAATCTTTATTGGGTTATCGACGCCACGATAAAAGACATTCATTTTAGATGCAGATACATTGGCGGATGGTTCGGCCACTGTAAACCGATTTGAAAATGGATAAGATTGGTCTTCACCACTTGGATTTTTGATGATGATTCGTCCGGCAAAAGTATATTCTTTTGGAGATAGGCTTTTGGTAGAGATACTCATGTTCACAATTCCGCTATCGCCCGAAATTTTTACTGCTCCGGCGCTAAACTCATCGTGCCAAGTATCAACACCAAGTTTGTATTCGACAAGTGGATTATTTTTCTCATCAACGGCGGCCACAAAAACCTGTGCTTTGTATTCATCGCCCTGAAAAACAAAGGCTGTATTGGCTACAATTTTGGCTTCAATTTTACTAAATTTAAAATCTTTTGCATCGATATCGCTTGCTAAATAGTTTACTATATCAAATTCTGCATTTTTGGCTTCTGCACTTATTTTATTCATAATGGTAATATCAGCAGCCAAGATTGTATGATAGAAATTGTAATAAACCCAATCTTTGGTAACGCTGCCATCTGTATTGATGTATTTCCCATCGGTGGTAAGGCCAATATTGAAAGAGGACCGTTTTTCTTCGGGCACAAAGGAAAGTAAATCTTCTCTATATTTAGCCATTCGTTCTTGCAATCTATAGCCTTCTCCTCTGAGTGCTTCTACACCAACAAGATAATGAGTTGGTTTTGAAAAATTATCGATTTGACGGATATCACGAAGTGTAATTTTTTTCAGTGAGTCGTAAGTAATCCCATCTTCGCCACCTACTTCAATTCCTTCGGTATGTATAATCGTATTGTATTTAACACTATCGAGGTAGCTGATAAATTCATTTGAAATTTTTTGAACTTTCTGAGCATTTTCCCAGTATGGGGCTACTTTCTTTTGATTTAAGTTGAATTGTTTTTCAAAATCGGAATACAAGCCATTTACTTTTTTGGTAAAGTTTTCGTTGGTACTAACTAAACTTTCGTTTACCACTTTAAAAGCTTCAAGGATTTCTTTGGATACATTTAAGGCTAACATGGCTGTTAGCACTAAATACATCATACCAATCATTTTCTGCCGTGGCGTTTCCTTAAATCCAGCCATACGTTATTCGTTTTTCATTGTGTAAATAAAATTAAGCCTGAGGAGCCACAGTCATAGCCGAAAGCATATTACCGTAAACTTTATTCATGGCTTCTACATTTTTAGCTAAAGAATGAACTCCTTCTTGGTATTGCTTAGTGGTTTCGATTGACCGATTCAAATTTTCCAAAAACCGATTCATCGATTCCTGTACTTTAAAAGTAGATTCAACTTGGTCGTTGGAAGACTGCAATTGCAATTCATACACAGCATTCAAAGCAGAAAGGTTTGAAGATATTTTTTGCAGTTCTTCGTTGTAGCTTCCACCATCAACAGAAGTGAAGTTCAATGCTTCGGACGATTTGCGCAACATAGCGATGGATTTCTTATATTCCTCGGCCAAGAGGCTTGCGGATTGTGCCGCATCCTGAACTTTGGCAGAAAAATCGCCAGTCGTAGTAATGTCGTTGTCCATTGATTGGGCCGCTTTCACATAAGCAGATGAAAGAGAAGAAGCGGCTTCACTTGCGCCTTTCAAATTTGTATGATAATGTTTTGTAGCTTCAATATCTTGATCTAATACTTCGCTGGCTTTTTGATAGGATGCACTCAAATGAGTGACAGAGCTGCTGGCGCCTTTCACTTTTTCAACAAAAACGGTATTTGCTTCTGCGGCATCGGCCATCTGATTCATGTTTGCAGCCGTTTGGTTCAAATTTCGCAAACCTACACCTAAACTTTCGATAAGATCACCATCTATTTTTGCTTCAGAAAGCAAACCATCTAATTGTTGAGAAACAGAGAGACTTTCGCCTTCTTCTAATTCGTCTTCCATAAATTCAGGAAAATCTTCGGTCATCGAATCCACGCCATGGTACATTCCGGCAAGTTCGGGATAAACCAAACTCCAATCTGGCTCCACATGTTGAGGTTCGAAAGCAGAGAAAAAGAAAATGACAGCTTCGGTGGTTAAGCCGATAAAAAGCATTGCGTCGGCTCCAGGAATATGTGTAATCTTGAACAATGCTCCAATAATTACAATCGCAGCACCAATTCCATATAGCTTGGCCATAAAATTTTTAAAACCACGACCTTTAGTTATTTCACCAATACTCATAATTCTATGATTTTGTTTGTTTAAATATTGCGTTTACTATCTATATACCTCTGAAGCATTTTTAGCATCTCCAGCCATGCGACCTAAGTATGTTTGCATACAACGAAATCCGATATATGATTTTGCCGTATCTTGGTATTCGTATTGACGAGCAGTCACTTGCAAGAAATAACCGATGTCTTTCCAGCTACCTCCGCGAATTACTTTTTTCTTCATCTGAGGAGGATCTTCTTCTCTGGCGTTGTATTCGTAGTTTGGATTCATATCCCACGAAAAATTATAAGACGATTCGTCATAAGCACTTAATGTCCATTCGGCCACGTTTCCGGACATATCATACAAACCCCAATCATTGGCCGGATAATGGGCCACGATAACTGTTTGAATTCCACCGTCGGCAACATAATTTCCTCTCTGAGGTTTGAAATTGGCCAAAAAGCATCCTTTATCGTTTGTGAGATAAGGACCGCCCCAAGGATACGGATTCATATCCCATCCACCGCGTGCTGCCCATTCCCATTCCACTTCGGAAGGTAGGCGAAATTCGTTTACTGCCACTTGTCCTTTTTGTGAAAGGTGTGTATTCATCAATTCTGTACGCCAATAAGAAAATGCTTTGGCTTGTTTCCAATTCACACCAACAACTGGATAATTGTCGTAAGTCGGATGCCAAAAATAATTTTTCGCCATCGGGTCGTTGTAAGAATAGGTAAAATCGTGAATCCAAGAAAGGGTATCTGGATAGATATTAATCGCTTCTTCGCGAATATAAACACTTCTATCTCGGTAACCTTGAGGACGATTTGCAAAACCAGCACGTTCACTAGGTAAATCACTGCCTGCAACCGCATATCCTCTAGCATCTTTTTGATATTCCTTTTTGGAAGCGGCCAATAAATCAATCCAAAAATATTTGTAAACGAGCTTGCGCGAGTCAATTTGTTTTTGTCTGTAAAAACGTTCCTTTTCAGGAATATACATGTCTTCGAGCAACGGTTGACCGCCTGCAACAGGATCTCCGTTGGCATCTACTTCCACTACGCCCCAATCAAGCTTTGATTCCCAATTTAAAGGTCTTGTTTTCAACTCATCTTCAGTGATTTGTTCAGGGTCGTCATTTTTGAATAATTGACGAAACTGAAGCGCAAGTTCTTTATTTTTTTCAGCCAAAGTTGTACGAGCAATCGAATCGCGCACCCAATAAACAAACTGACGATACTCATTATTAGTAATTTCCGTTTCATCAATATAGAAAGATTGAACAGAAACTGTTTTTGGCTCATGCACTTGTGCGTAAGGAATATCTTGATCACTGGCGCCCATCGTAAAAGAGCCCAACGGAACAAATGCCATACCGTAAGGTGCTGATTGATAAAACGATGCTCTTTTTTGAACGCCAATTAATTCTCCTTTGCCTGAATTTTTACATGCCGAAAAAGCAAGTAGAACAAACAAATAAACAAATAATTTTTTCATATTTAATTAGTCTTATTGGTCTGAGATTAATACCAGAAAACCTAGCAAATCTAACACAAATATATTAATATTTTTATAAATATCTGGTATTTTTATACGTCTTCTTTCCTTTTTCTATTTCTATTAAAAACTTATACCCAATCATAAGCTCATGAGAGCCTCCATTCTTGAGTTCTGTGGTGTTTATTTCATACACATACCCAATGGCGATTTGCCTGAAATTCAAGCCTGTCATGAGCCCAATTGCGCTTTGATTTTTATAGGTAACGCCCGCCCAGAACTTTTTATTGTATTCGCCCAAAAATCCTATATTTAATTGCAAAGGAGCTTTGGATGTATAAACCAGCATGGCGGATGGATGAAATACCACTTGCGGAATTTGTCTGAGTTTAAAAAAATAACCTCCTTGTAAATAAATATTTCTTTTTAAGGAAGTTTGTCCGGCGGCAACAATCATTTTTCCTTGATTCAGTTGAGTGCTTGACAAACCAATATAAAGGCGGTCTTTTTCTTGGTAATATACGCCCGCATCCACATTAAAAATCATACCGCTTTCAACGGCTGTACCACTTAAAAGCGGATCGTCCTGAACATTGAAATAGCCGTAATTGATCGATTCATTGATCAACCCAACACTTAAGCCGGTACTGAAATCCCCCTGCCACAGTGAAGTTTTATAAGCATACGCTAATTTTAATCCTACGGAGCTAAACGGACCAATTTTATCGTTCAAAATCGTAGCCCCAATTCCTCCATGCAACAACTCAAGTGGCGAATGAATATTCACAAAATACGTTTCCGGTGCTCCGTTTAAACCAATCCATTGTTGGCGTATCAATCCATTGAGCTGTATGCTTTCTTGATTTCCAGAAGCGGCGGGATTGTAAACCGCTTGCTGAAACATAAAATGCGAAAACGACTGCTCTTGTTGGCCTTTTGTTTGTTGAGTAAAAAAAATTAAAATCAGAGCAATTATTTGCAGTCTTTTCATCCTAGAAAAATTGGCCATTCTATGTATCTAAAAGCTGGTAAAAATACTATTTTTTCTTTTTGCATTTGAATATTGATCGAAGATTGTAAAATTTTGCTTTTCGCGAATTTTCAACGAATTCGCTTCGTTTTTTTATCTATAAATTATCCATTATCGCGGCTTCTTTCTTATTCAAAAAAAAAAGAGATTTAAAAAAAGTTAACGCCATTTTTGTTCAATTAGTATGAATGAATGACAAAGCAAATATTTACTTTTGCATCCATTCTAAAAATATTCAAAAATGAGTTTTGTTACAAAAGAAAAATTTCTTTCAAAAGACTGGTTTATAGTGTATTCATTGATACTTACGGGCACGTTTATAATGGCAGCGGGTTTTGTATTATTTATCAGCCCTTATAAATTGGCTCCCGGCGGAGTGTATGGCATTGCTATTATTTTGCATCATCTTTTTGGTTTTCCAATTGGTCTAACAGCTTTGGCAATGGATATTCCGCTCACAATCATTGGGATTAAAATCTTGGGGCCACGATTTGGCATTAAAACAATAGTGGGATTTTTATCCACTTCTATCTGGGTTTCATTATTGGAATGGCTTTATGGTTATGAGCCTTTGGTAGAAAACGATGCCTTGTTGTCAACGATTTTTGGGGGTGTTCTGATTGGTGTTGGTTTGGGATTGGTTTTTAAATCGAGAGCTACCTCTGGTGGTTCCGACATTGTGGCTATGATTTTTGCAAAATATACGCATTTGCCATTGGGACAGCTTTTGATTATTGTCGATTCTGTCATTGTTTTGATTGGACTTGCCGCTTTTGGAAAATGGGAAATCCCTTTGTATTCGTGGATTGTCATCTTTATCAGCGGAAAAATAATTGATGTGGTTTTGCAAGGAATCGATTATGAAAAAACACTATTTATTATTTCTGATAAGCATGAAGAAATCAGACAAAAGATATTGGTTGATATCAACCGCGGTGGTACAATATTGAAAGGGCATGGAATGTTCAAAGGAGATGAAAAATCGATCATTTTTGCGGTGGTCAGCCGCCGCGAATTGGCAATTTTAAAGGATTTTATTCATCGCATCGATCCGGATGCATTTCTCACGGTTATCAATGCACACGAAATTTTGGGGAAAGGTTTTAAATCCATCAAAGAGGAATAAAAAAAGCCTCTGTGTGCAGTGCAAGTGCGAGGCTTTTTTTATTATTTAATCAGTGTCATTTCATCGACAAGGTGACCAGCACCAGCAAATTTATCGATCACAAATAAACAATACCGAATGTCGAGTGTAATATTCCGGCATTGATCGGGGTCGTACATCAAATCGCTCATAGTTCCTTCCCAATTCCGATCGAAATTAATTCCGACCAATTGTCCATCTGCATTGAATACCGGACTTCCCGAATTTCCGCCGGTGGTATGATTTGAGGCGGTAAAAGCCACATGAATGGTTCCGTCGGCATCGACATATTTTCCATAGTCTTTTGTTTTATGGAGTTCTTTGAGTCGGTTTTCCACCACATAATCGTAAATGCTTGGGTCTTCTTTCTCCAATATTCCTTCCAAAGTGGTAAAATATTCGTACTTCACTGCATCTTTTGGGCTATAATTGTCCACAAAGCCATAGGCGATTCGCATTGTAAAATTGGCATCGGGATAAAACATTTTTGCCGGTTCGTATTCCATTTGCAGCTTCATATATTGCCGACGTAGAGAAATGGATTGATTTTCCAAATCGCGAATCTCTTCGTTGATTTTTTGGCCATATTTGCTAAACGATTTTGCCAAAATATATACCGGATCGTTCGAAATTCTTTTTATTTCTTTTTTTGAGGGGTTTGAAAGAATTTCATCGATGGCCAAGCGGTTTACGAATAAAGTTTTTTTCATCAGCTTGGCTGTATAGTCTTCCAAATTTCCGGAGTACTTCATTTGTATGTTTTGCAATGCCTCGGGCAATTGATTGAGTGGATAAGCCGCAATAAATTCGGCAAGTAAATCGCTTGCCACTTTTTGATCGATGGCCGGCACATAATTTTTATAAAACGCCTCGCTCGAGATTTTTAATTGTTCGCACGCTTTTTGGATTTTTTCCGTTTCCGAATTCTGTTGGTTCACCAATTCTACTAGTCGGCTAAATTGATTTGAAAAACTTACAATTTCGATGCCCATTCCGGCTTCCCGGAAATATTGATTTTTCAATCGAAGGGGCGACAATTTTTTATAAATTTCTTGAAAAGAAGGAATTAGATTTGCATAAGTGGCTTTTCGGTGTGCGTCGGCTTCTACCCAGTTTTGGATTTTGGTTTCAAGCTCTTGCTTTTTAGCAATGGCGTCCAATCGTTTGATTCCATTGTTTTCGCCTTGCCATTTTTTCCAGCTATTGGCGATTGAAGCCACTTTTCCGGCATATTGAATGCGAACTTCCGGATCGGCATCTTGTGCTGCTTTCATCGTATTCAGGCGAAGTGTACGCAGTTTTATTCTGACCGGATTTTCGATTTCCGTAATCAGTTTTATTTCGTCCGATGGCAAATATTCGTTGGTGGTTCCAGGATAGCCAAAAATAAAAGTAAAGTCGTTTTCCTGAACTCCTTTCAACGAAATTTCCAAATGTTTTATCGGTTTATAAGGCACATTGTCGGCTGAATAGTTGGCAGGTCGGTTGTTTTTATCGGCATAAATCCGAAATACAGAAAAATCGCCTGTATGTCGTGGCCACATCCAGTTGTCCGTATCGCCACCGAATTTTCCAATATTCGAAGGTGGAGCACCCACCAAACGGACATCTCTAAAAATATCGTAAACGAATAAAATATAATTATTTCCGCTAAAAAAAGGTTTAATGATTACTTGATTTCCATCCACAATTTTCTCTTCGGCAATAATTTTTTTTGTGTTTTCGGCAATTTTTTTCTGACGTTCTTCTTCGGTCATTGAATCGATTACGCCTTCCAAAACAGCCTTGCTTACTTCACGCATTTCCACCAAAAAAGTAACCGTTAGACCTGGATTTGACAATTCTTCCGATCTATTCATCGCCCAAAATCCATCGGTCAGATAGTCGTGTTCGATGGAACTGTGGTTTTGAATGGCTCCATATCCGCAATGGTGGTTGGTGAGCACTAAACCTTGATCAGAAACAACTTCGCCCGTACAACCATTTCCGAAAATAACGATTGCGTCTTTGAGACTGGCTTTCGAAGCACTATAAATATCTTCGGCAGAGATATTTAAGCCCATTTTTTTCATTTCGGCTTCGTTGAGTTGTTGCAAAAACAAAGGAACCCACATTCCTTCTTTTGCATTGGTCTCCAATCTAAAAAGAGCGACGAATACAAATAATGCGATAAATATTTTCTTCATTTTGGTTTATTTTACGGCTATTGTTTCAATTTCGATGAGAACGCCCAATGGCAAATCTTTGACGGCAAATGCAGCACGAGCAGGAAAATCTTTGGTGTAGAACGATGCATAAACCTCGTTCATGGCCGAAAAATTAGCCATATCGCTCAACAAACAAGTCGATTTAACCACATCGGAATAGGAATATCCGGCTTCTTCCAGAATGGCGCCAATGTTTTTCAATGCTTGAGTAGTTTGCTCTTTTATTCCGCCTTCCACAACTCTATTGCTTGCCGGATCAATGGGAACTTGTCCTGAAATGTAGAGCGTTCCGTTGGCTTCGACGGCCTGACTGTATGGACCTAAGGCTTTGGGTGCCTTTTCGGTATGAATGATTTTTTTCATGGTTATGTTTTATAAAATTAACTGAACGAATATATCAAAAAAAAGGAATAACAAGCTAAAAGTTGTAAGCATAGCTGAATTTTCTAATAATCAAGATGCGATTTTTTCTTTTCCAATTTCAAATCTTTCAACATCGAAGACTTGATATTGATTCCAAAATTCCAACTTTTCCACGTTCCAAGCGGAATCCAGCTAAAATGCATTTCCCAACAATGCAAGTCGCGATAGATTTCCATGGAAGTATAAGACAATTTCTTAGTGGCAAAATCATAGCCCGAACGAGCACTTATTTTCCAAGTTGGCGAAAGCTGAATATTGCCATTAAACCCAAGAGTCTGAATTGTATTGTCGTCATTTTGAAGAATATAATTCAGATAAGTATGCTTGTTGGTATATAAAAAACTGTAGTTTACACTTACACTCCAAGGCATAATTGGTTTTTTTCGTGTTTCCTTTTTTGTTCCGTCTTCATTGCTTCCCTTTTCTTTGGGTCGAAAAGTTTCATTATCGAGTCGAAAATTGAAACCCACGGCATAACTTGCATTTTGAAGACGCACGGCTCGCTTATTCACCGTCCACTCAAATTGGTTCAAATTTTTAGTTCCGGTCGAATCCAAAATATAAGGATCAAACTGTGCCGAATAGCGAATATCGAGATTTTTAAACAACCGTGTTCGCGCATCAAGCGACAAAGGAGCCCAACGTAAGCTGTCTTTCGCCATATTGTAATTGGTCGAAAGCGATAAATTATCGATCAATACCAATTTTTTTGTTCCGGTAATCGTATCATTTCGATCGCGCACTTTCATCTCAAAATTATTGGAAACATTGAAATTGACGCTTCCCGATTTTCCCGAAGCGGGAGAACCATAAATAGCTCCTTCAAAAACCGAATACAGCACATATTTATTATTTACTTCGTCGAAATAACTATCATAATACCCGTATTTATCTTCGGAGTAATCCGGTCGATAATTGAAAGAAACCGTGGGGTTTACAACATGACGAATTGCTCGGATAGGCAATTTATTTCCAAACTGATACATCACATAGGCGCGTGTGGTGATCCCCGACGAAAGGCTGTATTCATGAACAGCTTTCAATCCATTCAGTTTTTCGGTAACAACTGCTCCTATTGGGTTTCCATCGACATCCACATCATTAAAAACAAAAGATTTTGCGATTGACTGCGAATACCAGCGTTCTGTAAAAGAGGCCGAATTGTTCCAAGAAAAGTATTTAAACAATTTGATCGTACTGCTGATTGGGATATCGTGCTTTACGCCATTTTTGAAAAAATCGTACATGCCGGGTTTGAACAGCATACTGTCTGGCATAGCTCCTGCATTTTTTGCGTTAAAATTGTATTTCAACGAGATATTTTCGTACCATTTCAGGTTGCCAACTTTATTCTTCTTACGAAAAGGATAAAACTGCGGACCGGCCAAAGAAATTTCGGGCAAAGTTATATCAAAACTTTTTGTACGCGTATTCTGGCGCTGGCTCACATTCAGATTCAAAAACCATTTTTTATTAAAACTGGTTGAATAGTTGATGCTCGACTGAAAGGAATTCGACAGTTTGCTTTCGAAGGTATTTTGGGTTTCGAATTGATTGAAAGTATTTGTAACAATATTTACATTGGACGAAAACTTGCTGTACGGCCTTGCTTTATCATCTTGTTTATGCGTCCATTGAATGCTAAAGTCTTTATTTCGTGTATAATCGGGCGAGCCTTCAGTTCCCAAAATATTGATGGCATATTTAAAATTGAAAGCGCCGGAATACCTATATTTTTTCATATAGCGCAAGCTAGGATTTAGCGCCCAGCTTCCGCGCGTATAAACACTTCCACGTAAAGTCAAGTCGAAATAATCGCTCAAGGCCCAATAATATCCACCATTGGAAAGATAATACCCTTGCTTGTCCGTTTGACCGTAAGTAGGCAACAATATTCCGGAGCGTTTTCCGGATTTATTGGGAAACAATCCAAAAGGCAACATTAAAGGAGTTGGAACACCTTCTATCTCGAAAATAACAGGGCCGGTAATGATCATATCGCCAGGGATTACTTTTGATTTCTTGAATCGAAAAGAATAATGCGGTTCATCCAATTGACAAGTCGTATATTGGCCTCCTTGGATATAGGTGATGTCGTCAGCCATTTTTTTCACCTTTTCGCTCAACAAAAAACCATCTCCTTCGGTGGTTTTTACGCCAAAAATGATTCCTTTTTTTGTATCGAAATTATATCGTAATTCTTTCGATTCAAATGATTTATCACCTTCTTTAAATACAGGTGTTCCGCTGATTTTTCCGTTTTGATTTTCGATTCCTTTTGAAAATATTTCGCTTTTATCGAAATCAATTTCCACATAATCGCCCGTAAGGTTTATTTTCTCATAGTTCAAAACACCTTTTTTAAACATGAACACTTTATGGTTTTTGATGTCGAAGCGCAAGGAATCGCTCGAATTATAATCCACTATATCCGCCAAAGGAGACGTTTTCTTGGGAATTGAAGAACTGTCGCTTGTGAGAGAATCGCTTATTTTTGACGATTGGATTATCAATGTATCGATTATCTGAGATTTATTTCCGATTATTGTATCCGGAATATTCATCTGAATTTCAACAGTTTGATTTCGGTGTGTACCAGATTCATTCCACTCAAACAAGCGCAATGGAAAAGCCGTATGTGCCAAAGTAAATACGAGGACAATTAAAACGGCTTTGATGGCCTTAAAATATCTTGTTGATAAAAACGTTAACAATTTGTTTTAGTTCAGTTTAGGAGAAGCTTGTTATTGAATAATTTTAGCCCCAAAACTACGGAAAATAAACAAACCCGGCGAAAAGAAAGCGTTAAAAAATGAAAGGCATATCAAACAACCCTACCACCTATATATCTATTCCTACTACCTTAATACTACTTTTTTTTCTACTGTTTACTTTTTTAAGCATTGACAGTCAATCTCAAAACCTAGTAAACAAAATCGTAATCGACGCCGGCCATGGAGGAAAAGATCCTGGCGCAGTTGGAAAAAGTAGCAAGGAAAAAGACATCGTGTTGGCCGTTGCGCTCAAAACCGGCAAGTTAATAGAGGCGAATTTGGAGAAAACGGAAGTGATTTATACGCGCAAATCGGATGTATTTATTCCGCTAAACACACGCGCCACGATTGCAAACACAAGCAAAGCCGATTTATTTGTATCTATCCATTGCAACAGCAATACCAATTCGCTGCCCAAAGGTTCAGAAACCTATGTAATGGGTATGCATAAAAGCGAGGACAATTTGCAAGTGGCTATGCTCGAAAACTCAGCCATTTTGCTCGAAGACGATTACAAAGTCAATTACGAAGGCTTTGATCCAAGCTCTACGGAAAATCACATTATTTTCAATTTTTTTCAAAACAGTTTTCAAACTCAAAATATTGAGATCGCCACGGCCGTGCAATCCGAGCTGAAACAAAAGACCATTCTTGGAAATCGGGGTGTAAAACAAGCCGGATTTTGGGTTTTATACAAGACAGCAATGCCCGGAATCTTAATCGAATTGGGCTTTTTGAGCAACGCGGAAGAGGAAGCTTATTTGAAAACAGAAAGCGGACAAGAGCAAATGGCAAACGCTATTTTTTCGGCAATTCAGGCGTACAAAAACAAACACGACAATTTGGAATTGCAAAAGGCAGGAATCAAAACAAAGACCATTCAAAAACCTAAAATAGCAGAAACTACTCCTCCTATTGGCACAGAAGCGAGCCCGAACAAAGTTTCATATAGGATTCAATTTCTGAGTCTGCCCACCGAACAAAAACTGACCGGAAATAAATATGCGGAATTGCCAAAAATTCAGTCGTACTTTTACCAAGGAGCCTACCGCTATACTTGTGGTGATTTTTCGTTGTACACCGATGCCGTTGCACTCCAAAACCAAGTACGAAAACTAGGATTTACCGATGCTTTTGTGGTTGCTTTTTTCAAGGACACACGAATTAGTGTTGCCGAAGCACGAAAACAAAGCGGACAGTAATGTTCTAAGACTACTTTCACCGTCATTTTCAATTTTTTTAACGAAAAGATTCGATTTGAATAATGGAATCAGCCTATTTATTTTGCATCTTTGCAATTGCAAAATTTTCAGACTGAAAGTGAAATGGCTATGAATATACGCTGCAATAGAATCCGAAACGATTTTTACAAATTTCCATATCGAATTTTCCTGTCGGAAAATCTGACCAATAAAACCTAATTCTAGACAAATGAAGATTTCAAAGGAAACAAAAATTGGAGCACTCTTTATTTTAGGCGCAGTATTGCTTATTTGGGGTTATAATTTTTTGAAAGGAAAAGATCTTTTAAGCCAAACCAGAACTTTTTACGCAGTTTATGACAACGTGAGCGGCTTAGGGAAAGCAAACCCGGTTTTTATAAACGGAATGCAAGTAGGGCAAGTTACTCAAATGTATTTCGACCCATCGATGAATGGACAAATAATTGTGGGGCTCACAATCAATCACGAGTTTCCAATTCCGAAAAACAGTATTGCAGAAATCTTGAGCACTGATTTAATGGGAACAAAAGCGGTGAACCTCAATCTAGGATCGTCGGCAGCAATGGCTCAAGATGGCGATACACTTAGCTCAAAACTTGCCGCCACACTTACCGAACAAGTGGAAGAAACCATTGGCCCACTAAAAAAACGAGCTGAAGATTTGTTGGCCAATATCGACGAAATTCTCACGAGCTTAAATGCCGTTTTAAGCGAAGAACAAATAGTGAGTTTAAAAGGAAGTATAACACATCTTAATTCTTCGTTAGAAAATGCCAATACACTTATTCAAAATGTAGATGGCTTTGTGGCCGACGAAAAAACCAGAGCCGATAAAATAATGAAAAACTTGGAGTCGATTACCAACAATTTCAAGAACAACAACGAAAAACTAAGCGGAATCATTAGCAATTTTCACAGTTTAAGCGATACTTTGGTTCAAGCAAATATTGCAGGCACATTGAAAAACGTGAATAAATCCATGACCGATTTTAGCAAGATCATGGACAAAATCAATCGTGGAGAAGGAAGCATTGGCTTGCTGGTAAACAACGACAGCCTTTATATTGGAATAGAAAAATCTTCACGCGAATTGAATCTCCTTTTAGAAGACATTCGATTGCATCCAAAAAAATATGTAAAACTGAGTTTGTTTTAAAGAGCTTTTTTGCTCAAAACTTAGGCTGTGATTCAGATGAAGAGAAAATTTCTCTCCATGATTACCAAATAAAAATATCTTCTTTTTTCAGTGGTCTTCTCTCAATTAGCCATTCGAATCCGTTGATTTTAAGCAGTTCTACAGTAATCTTGCTAGGCGGATAGAGTTTTGCTTTGGGATCTTTTTGATAGGTGATTGTTTCCAACTCGTTGTCTTTTAAAAACACAAGCATATCGGCAGAAGTAATACGAGTCATGCCTATTGGAGTTTCATCTTCTTCATAAAGAAAATAGATGGTTTCTGAATTTCCTAAAACTTTCAATTTCCGTAAATCATTCTCTACAAACCAACCTACCATTGAATTGCCTTTAATTTGATTGTACTGAGAAATATTAATAGAGTCTTGCGAAATAAGAAAAACATTCCTTTTAAACACAATTGAATCCATTTCGCCGTTTTGTACAACCATTTGAATTTCGTCGGCTGTAAATTGATTTTTCTTATGCCAAATAATAGGCTTATGATAAAAATAGATCGACGAATCTTGCATTTGATAAACCATCGAATCGCTTAGTCCTTGAAAATCGTTGCGGAAAAATTTCATGTGTTTATAGGCCAAAAGAGTCTGAACCTTGTTGGCCGAATCGAGCAATACTTTTAGTGTATCGGCATGAATGAATAAAGAATCCGTTTTATCAATCAAGACCGCCAACGCTTTGTCAACCACATAAGCAAATTGTTCTTTTTTTCTGTAATTGGCATATTCTCCGAAAACCAAAACATTTTGTACGGTATCAGTCAAAATCACATTTTTGAAAGCCTCGGCAACGCCTTTTATTTTGTCGTAATACAAGCTATCGCCTTGCAAAGAATTGGCTTTATCTTGCATAAATGCATGCTTTTCCAATCGCGTGAATTCAGTAACGGTATTGTGAAAACCCGACTCGGCATACATATAAGAACTGTCGCCCACAATGCTTGTTGGTCCATAAAAATCAACCGTTTTGAAAATTGTATTGTATTGAAGGCTATCACTTTTCAGTGTATAATCTTTGTTTACCAAAACCACGCTATCGCGAAATAGAATTTCATCGGTTTCCCTAAAATAAAATCCTTTTTTGCTGGTAAGCACATTGGCCGAATCAATCACCTTTCCCCAAACAAAATATTCGCCAATTTTTTCGTTTCGCTTGTAGATTAATTCATCCGTATAAAGCGTAATTTTTTTATCCAAAAGCTTTACGTTTTGATGAATTTCGACAATGCGTGTATTTCCGTCGTAGTACAATTTGTCGCCATACAAATGCAAAGTGTCGTTCATCTGAATATGAACATTCCCAAAAGCATCCATGCTGTTTTTGTCGTTGTACAGATAAGCACTATCACACCACAATATGGTGCCTTCGTGTTCCACTTGCACGTCACCTAGCAATCGCTGAACATCTTTCCCTAATAATTTATTGATGTCTAATTTTCGTGCTTGACGCAACTCAATCTGTTTGGTTGCGCCCTCTTTTTGCGCTAAAACGTGCGTAGAAAACAGAAAAACAAAAAATGAAACAAAAAGTAAACGACTGATATTCATTCCGATAAAATTTATGCTTGTTTCTCCTTCACGATTATCATACCAGAAAAAACAGCGCGTATCAAAGTAGGCACAAAGCTACCCATTCTTTCAGATAATTCTGTTTGTTTCGATAAAAAATTCTATGAAAGTCAACTGCACAAGCCAAAAACAGATCAAACAATTCAACATTCAACATTCAAC
>DMBV01000028.1 GCA_003445975.1 Bacteroidales bacterium | reverse complement strand
TGTTTAATACAATCTATCAAAGCATGGAAAATTATGCGCTTCCCGGAAGAAATTATCAACTCAATATTCACTATAATCTTAATTAAAATGAAACTTCAATTTGCAAAAACCGCTTTGTTTAGCCTAATGTTGTCAGGCTTTCTCTTTTCATCCTGTGATAAAACAGAAGAAACACCCGATACCGGAAAATATGGACTTGGCGTTTTGATAAGTAATGAAGGAACTTTTGGCGCAGGAAACGGCTCAATCAGCTACTACGATCTGGAAGGCGATTCTGTGATCAACGAAATTTTTCAATTGGAAAACAATAGAAGTTTGGGTGATGTAGTTCAATCCGTGAGTCGAATTGGCGATTATGCTTTTATTCAAGTAAACAATTCAAATAAAATAGAAATCGTAGATGGAAAAAGCTTTGCGGAAGTAGGCGTATTGCAAAATCTTACACAAGTGCGTTACGCTATTGGAGACGAAAACCGCGCCTACGCAACGGCTTGGGGAACTTGGGGAGCTGACGGGAAAGTTTATTTTATTGATGTAAATACACTGAGTGTCAGCGATTCCGTTTCGACAGGAAATGGACCCGAAGCATTACTTTTATTTGGCGAAAATCTCTTTGTAGCCAATAGTGGTGGCTGGGGCTTAGACAATACAATCAGCATCATCAGTACTACAAATAAAACGCTGCTAAAAACATTGACCGTTGGTGCCAATCCCAAATCACTTGTCATCGACAAAAACGATAAACTATGGGTTCTATGTTCAGGAAGCACAATCTACGATGCCAATTGGATGCCGTCTGGTCATTATCCTTCCACACTTGTACAAGTAAATCCCATCACAATGGTAGTAGAAAAAGAAATTCCCTTGTTTGCCGATCAGCATCCGTCAAAAATAGCTATCAATCCGGCTGGTGACAAACTTTACATTGGAGGCGGATTCGGATTTAGCGGGATATATACTTTTGGCATCAACGAGGTCTCTTTTACATCAAACAAACTGATTGACAAATCATTCTATGGATTCGACGTAAATCAAGATGATGGAAATATTTTTGCTTACGAATCACTAAATTTCACCGAACGCGGAAATTTGTATATTTATTCGGAATCGGGCGTTGAAAAAGGAACTTATACGGTTGGAATTGCACCAAACGGTTCATCTTTAAAACGCAAATAAGAATTTCAAGCATTTAAAAATCGAGATATTGAAGAATTTAGTTTATCTACTTATCGTATTTCTTGTAACAGCTTGTAGTTCAAAGCCAAAAGCGCCTGATGCAAACGTGCCGTCAGGCGATATTCGGTATGCGAGAGGTTTTTCGATTGAAGAAAATGAGTATTATACCAAACTTGTGATCTTAAATCCTTGGAACGATTACGAGGCCTACGCCAATTATTTTTTTCTAAAAGACAGCACTCACAAACCAAATTACAACACCAAACAACTCAATTTCTTTTTTTCAGAAACGCCGGATAGAATAGCTCTGCATTCGGCCGCTCAAGCATATTCTTTAAAAATTTTGGACTTAGAAAAGAAAGTGAAAGGAATTACAGATCCGCGACTGTTTTATGCCGAAAACTATCAAAAACGATTGGAAGCTGGAGAACTTCTTCAAACAAGCAGTTCCACTCAAATAAATAAAGAGCAAATCATGCTCTTACGCCCCGATTTGGTGATTGTTAGCGGCTGGAGCTCCATTCAGGACGATTATCAACAATTGATAAATATGGGATTCCCTCCACTTTTTATGATGGAATGGATGGAAACAGAACCTTTGGGGAGAGCGGAGTGGTTAAAAGTATTAGGACTTTTTCTCGACAAACAAAAGCAAGCAGATTCGCTTTTCGATCAGATAGAAGCCAATTATTTGGCAATAAAAAGCCGAATTGGAAATTTTAAAAATAAACCGCTGATTATTCATGGCGAAGAATACAATGGGGTTTGGTATGTGGCTGGCGGCCAAAGTTATATTGCTAAAATTTATGCAGATGCAGGAGCCAACTATCTTTGGAAAGAAGATCAGAATGCGGGAAGTTTAGGTCTTGATATAGAAGTGGTTCTTAACAAAGGAGCAAACGCAGATTTTTGGTTCACAACTTTTGGTTCCAAACCCACCGAAATCGATCACCTTAAACAAGAGAAATATACTATTTTAAAAGCAGTGAAGCATCAGCAAATTTATTCAAATACAAAAAGAACAAATGCTGCGGGTGGAAATGATTTTTGGGAAACCGGTAATATTAGACCGGATATAATTTTGAAAGACATTGCAAAAATTCTACATCCGGATCTATTTGTGAAGGATAGTTTATTTTTTTACAAAAAACTCAGTTGGAAATAGAACCCCTAAATAATTTTAAAATCAAAAGTTTTCTCTACTTGATGGCGAGTTAAGTAAAGAATAAGGTAATAAGGAATTAAAAGCGAAAGCGCAAACAATCCAGCGATACCCTCATCGGAAATTGTTTGAGTAAAAACGATCAAGCCAATGAGCAAAACGAAAAAAGGAAAAATATAGCCTAGAAGTACTGCCCAAGTTCCCAAAGATTGATCCATCATCACAGTAACTTTGTCACCCACTTGATAAGTATCGTACAATACACGTTTTACTTCAATTATTTTTTCTTCGACATCCGAAGCCGAACATGCACCTTTAATTTGACAAGATGCACAGGAAGCTTTAGATACAATTAGCACCAATATTCGGTCATCTTCAATCCGACTTATTATCCCTTCATGCGTAATGTTATCCTGAGGCAATTCGCTCATCTCTTCTTCATTTTAAAACTCAACAAAGTTACAACATTCTGCTTCCTGCCTCCCTAATCCACAAACAAAATCTTAATCAATCTCTTCTAAAGAAATCCGATTTATTATTCCCAAAAAGACTTTGATAAACCGAAAACATTCGTACTTTTGCAGTGGGTAAGTCTTGTACGACCAGCTCCCACAGAACCCCCCCAGGACGGGAACGTAGCAAGGGTATGTGGTTGTAGCGGTGCGATGCAAGTAGCTTACCCTTTTTTTATGCCCGTACTTTTCCCAAGGTTTTGTTGGCTCAAGACACCCTGATCCCTTGATCCCTTGATCCCTTTGATCCTTTTGATCCCTTGATCCCTTGATCCCTTGATCCCTTGATCCCTTGATCCCTTGATCCCTTTGATCCTTTTGATCCTTTTGATCCTTTTG
>DMBV01000164.1 GCA_003445975.1 Bacteroidales bacterium | reverse complement strand
CACATCGAGTTTGTCGAGATGTTTTTCTCGACAAACTCGACTAAACCCTGGCGATGAAAGCTGTTTTAGTACAAAAAATGTCATGTTGGTTTTAGCGCATCTGAATCTCTTTTGAAATTTTATTTTCGGTTCATCTCGACAAGCTCGATGTGACAAGCTCGATGTGGCCGGATCTGCTACAAATTTTCGCTTCAAAACTAATAATAAAGTTTTTCTGAGTTGTGTAGACTAGATTTTAATCTACTAAAAGTGAAGTATTTACAGAAAAAACCGATAGTCAAATTAATAACTATCGGTTTTTAATTTTTAATGTTCTCTATAAAAGCGGTTCCAGCTTCCCAACAAGTACTTGTTTTGGTACAGCGCCAACTTGTTTATCTACTACTTCTCCATTTTTGAAGAATAGGATGGTTGGAATATTCCGAATGCTGTATCGACGAGCAATTTCCGGATTCTTATCTACATCCAATTTCCCTACAATGGCTTGGCCTGCATATTCTTTTCCAATTTCTTCAACAATAGGGCCTACCATACGGCAAGGGCCACACCAAACTGCCCATAAATCTACGATTACAGGTTTGTCGGCTTTCAATACGAGTTCGTCAAAATTTGAGTCGGTGAATTCTAATTCCATGTTTAATTTCTTATAATTTTACGCCTTCAAAGATAGGTTTTTTCATCTTGATCTGAGCTAAATATTCAATTAATCTTCAATTGCATTTATCAGATTGACCATTTCAATAGCAGTAACGGCTGAATCAAATCCTTTATTACCCGCTTTTGTACCAGCACGCTCGATGGCTTGCTCTATTGAATCGGTGGTTAGAATGCCAAAAATTACCGGAATTTCTGTTTCCAAACTTACATGCGCAATTCCTTTTGAAACTTCAGCCGAAACATAATCAAAATGAGGAGTTGCCCCACGAATCACCGCTCCAAGACAAATAATCGCATCGTATTTTTTTGATTTTGCCATTTTTTTGGCGATTAGAGGAATTTCGAAAGCGCCCGGTGCCCAAGCGATTTCTATGTTTTGTTCGTTTGCACCATGGCGTTTTAGTGCGTCTATTGCGCCATCTAAAAGTTTGCTTCCAATAAATTCGTTAAATCGTCCAACCACAATTCCAAATTTATGATTGCCTGCATCTAGTTTTCCTTCTATTTTTTTCATTTTTATCTGTTTTTATATTTTACTACTGTTTTTCTACACTAAGTCCTTTTAAAATATGTCCCATTTTAAGTGCTTTTGTTTTCATGTAAAATTGATTTTTTTCGTTGTGATTCATCTCGATATGAATACGTTCGATCACTTCAATTCCATAATTGTCCAAAGCGGCTATTTTGTCCGGATTATTTGTCATCAGCTTGATTTTTCTTACACCCAGATGGGCTAATATTTCACCGCCGATTGTATAATTTCTTAAATCGGGGGCAAAGCCCAAGGCTTCGTTTGCTTCGACTGTATCCAAACCGGCATCTTGCAATTTGTAGGCTTTGAGTTTGTTGATCAGCCCAATTCCTCTTCCTTCTTGCCGAAGATAAATAAGCACTCCGTTTCCGGCTGCTGCTATTCTGCGCATGGATTCGTTGAGTTGCTGGCCACAATCGCAACGCAAAGAACCAAAAACGTCGCCGGTGAGGCACTCAGAATGAATACGAACCAAAACAGTTTGTTTGTTTTTTACATCGCCCATTACCAAAGCTATGTGTTCTTTGCCGCTCATTTTATGTGTGAATGCATACGCTTGAAAATTACCGTATTTCGTTGGCATTTCTACTTTTGTAACAAAGTGTGCCATGCTTTCTGTTTTTCTTCGGTATTCGATGAGGGATGCGATGGTAATTAGCTTTAAATTGTGTTTTTGTTTGAACTGGATTAGTTCCGGAAGTCGTGCCATGCTTCCATCTTCGTTCATGATTTCGCAAATAACACCAGCCGGTTTTAATCCGGCAATGCGCGCTAAATCAACAGCGGCTTCGGTATGTCCGGCTCGTTCCAAAACGCCATTTTCTTTTGCTATGAGTGGAAATATGTGCCCCGGACGATTAAAGTCAGTCTTTATTGCCATCGGATCTAACAAAAGTTGGATAGTTTTGGCGCGTTCAAATGCTGAAATCCCCGTTTTCGTATCTTTTGCATCAACCGAAACGGTAAATGCGGTGTGATGCACATCGGTATTGTTTTGAACCATCGGGAGAATTTCCAAGGCGTTTAAGCGATTGGCTGTCATAGGTGTACAAATCAATCCTCTTCCGTACCTGGCCATAAAATTTATAGATTCAGAGGTAACAAACTCGGCAGCCATAAGCAAATCGCCTTCGTTTTCTCTATTTTCGTCGTCCACCACAATGAGCATTTTTCCGGCTTTCAGATCCGAGAGTGCTTCTTCAATCGTATTAAAATTTGTGTTCATTAGATATATCCATTTGCAGTTAAAAAATCCATCGTTAAACCCGACGATTTTTTCGCTTGAGTTGTTTTTTCAGTTGATTCTTGACGCAAAAAGCGCTGAATATACTTGCCCATTAAATCGGTTTCTAGGTTTACCAGATCGCCAATTCCTTTATTTAAAAGGGTAGTTTCTTTGGCTGTATGCGGGATAATTCCTATTTGAAAGTCCCGATCGCTTACTTCAATCACCGTCAATGAAATGCCATCAATGGCCACGGAGCCTTTTTGAATGAGTTGATTCAGAATTTCTTGCGGAGCTTCAATGTGTATAAGATTGGCGATGTCCACTTTTTGTATTTTGGTAATTTTTCCTATTCCGTCGATGTGTCCTGAAACCAGATGACCACCAAGACGGTCTGACAATTTCAGCGCACGCTCCAAGTTTATCGAATCGCCAATTTTGAGTTGACTAAAATTTGTCCGTTTTACGGTTTCCTCCATTATATCTACGGTGAAACCGGATGCATTTTTTTCAACGACAGTCAGGCAAGCTCCATCGGTCGATACAGAATCGCCAATTTTTAAGTCGTCTAAAATCAATTTTGCTTCGATGCTATATTGATAAGAACGACTTCCTTTCGCGATTCGTTTTATTTTTCCAATTTCTTCTATAAGTCCTGTAAACATGGGGTATATGCTTCTATTAACAAATCGTTTTTAAATTTCTTAAATTGTAAGTCTTTCAATTCGAGCGCCTCTTTGAGTTGCTCAAAACCTTCGCCTTCCATTCCAGTTTTTGCGTTTTTGCCTCCAAGAAGTTTTGGTGCCAGAAAAACATACACTTTATCCACCAATTTTTCTTTTGCAAAGCTGAAGTTTACAGTACCGCCTCCTTCAACCAGAACACTGTCGATGTTTTCGTTTCCCAGATGCGCCATTAAAAATGCCAAATCTATTTTTCCTTCTTTTTCCGGACAAATCAATACGCGAACGTTTTTATCTTCCAATTGTTTTTGTTTGATTGGAGAGGCTTTTTGTGTGGTGGCAATCCAGGTAGGAGCGATGCTTGTATCCAAAATTTTGGCTTCTAACGGTATTTTCAATTCCGAATCCAGCACAATACGCAAAGGATTTTTGGTGGCTTTGTTTGGAAGCCGAACGTTTAAAATTGGGTCATCCGCTAAAACCGTGTTGATTCCAACCAGAATGGAGGCATAGCGCAAGCGCAATTGGTGACCATATATCCGCGAATCATTGTTTGTAATCCATTTGGAATCGCCTTTTGCGGTGGCGATTTTCCCATCGAGACTGCTCGCAATTTTTAGCGCAACAAAAGGTTTTTTTGTTTGAATAAATTTAAAAAAACGTTCGTTTAGCTTTAAAGCTTCATTTTCTAAAACGCCCACATCAACTTTTATTCCTGCTTTTCTCAGCATTTCCACTCCATTTCCGGCAACGAAAGGGTTTGGATCGAGTGTGGCAATAACCACTCGTTTAAAGCCATTTTGAATCAAAGCCAGAGAGCAAGCAGGTGTTTTTCCTTGGTGACTGCAGGGTTCTAGATTTACATAAATAGTTGCCCCTTGCAGCGACTCGTTTGTGTTTGCAATGGCGTTAATTTCGGCATGTGCTTCTCCAAATTTTTGATGCCAGCCTTTTCCAATGATTTTTCCGTTTTTCACGATTACAGCACCAACAAGCGGGTTTGGTGCCACAAAACCACTTCCTTGCCGTGCAAGTTTAATGCAGAGCCGCATCATTTTGCGATCGAGTTTCTGTTGAAGTGTACTGTTTTCAGTCATAAAAAAAGCCCTCAAGTTCTAAATACTTCAGGGCTTCACTAAGCACAATACACACAGAGGCCATAGCCTATGCTTGATGCTTTGTTCTTCTTCCATCCAGACTTTACTGTCGATTTTGGAATTTCACCAAATCAGTCCCGAAATTTCGGGAGTCGCGGATTATCACCGCCGGTCGGGAATTGCACCCTGCCCTGAAGAACCTTTAAACTGGCGCGAAATTACGAATGTTTTTAGAACGATTCGCAAGCTTGTCTGTTAAAATATAGCAAAAAGCCGAAAGGAATTCCTTTCGGCTTGATAATCAAATGTTAATTTAACGAATTATTTTTTGTTGATATATTCCAATGCGCTTAAAGCTGCTATGGTTCCGTCCGAAACGGCTGTTGTAATTTGGCGATACTTTTTAGCCAAAGAATCTCCGGCAGCATACACACCTTCAACATTCGTTTCCATGGCAGAATTTACAACTATTTCGTTCCATTTATTTAATTCAACAGAAGTGTTGACCAAAAATTCAGTTTGTGCTTCATAGCCGATAAAAATAAAAACGCCGTCAATTTTTCGTTTCGTCTTTGTTCCAGAAGGAATCGATTCAATTTCTACTTCTTGCAAAGCTCCGTCTCCAAAGAATTCTGTAATCTTGGATTCCATGATAAAATCAATTTTTGGATTGGCTTTGGCTTCATCAATGGCATGCTGAAAAGCTTGAAAATGATCAAATTGGTGAACGATAGTTACTTTGCTGGCGTATTTGGTAAGCGAAACAGCTTCTTCCAGAGCGGAATTTCCGCCACCAACTACGATGATTTCACGATCGGTAAAAAAGTCGCCATCGCAAGTAGCGCAATACGAAATTCCCATGCCTTTGAATTGCTTTTCGCCTTTTACGCCCAGCATTCTGGATCTTCCACCGCTGGCCAAAATAATTGCTTTTGCAGTGAAAGTTTCTCCCGAACTCAAACGAACACTTTTTAATGATTCGTCGAGTGCGAGCTTTTCTACTTTTACATTTGATTTGATTGCGCAGCCAAAGCTTTCGGCTTGTTTTTTCATTGTATTGGCCAGCATAAAACCGCTAATGCTTTCGATGCCTGGATAATTGGCAATTTCGTGCGTTAGAATGGTTTGTCCGCCAATCATGCCGCTGTCGAGAATCAATGCGTTTGCCTTGGCACGAGCCAAATAAATTCCGGATGTTAATCCGGCAGGTCCACCACCAATAACAATGACATCGTAATTTTTATTTTCCATCGTGTTGCACTCTATAAGTATTTCGGATTTGGAAATACGAGATTTTTTATTTCGAAAATTCGGCATCTAAAATGGTAGTGACCATATCCATATTTTGGATGCTGCTTGTGGCTTTGGCTACTTTGCCGTTTTTGTAATAAACGGTGAACGGAAGTCCCATAAATCCACGACACTCGGGTAAACTTCTTATAATGCCAGATTCAGGACTATCGAACAACATATCGCGAAACTCGACATGATCGTATTTGCCAGACTCTTCAAGCGATTTCATAATATCGTAAACTGGCAAACACATAGGGCCCATTCGGCCAGCGCATACCATCACGTTTTCTTTACTGTTGATTAATTCTGTCAACTCTTTTGCAGTTGCTACGTGTTTTAAATTTGTTGGAAGTACCATATTCTTTTTATTATTTGTTTGAGATTTTGTGATTTTATTTTATCAGAAAGTATGCCAAAAAGTGATACTAAAGCGATTTAATGGAAATAGCAAATCATTTGCTAAGTTTTAGACAAATTGTCAGTATTTGTCCGAAAAGTTTCTAAAAATAGTTCGATACCTTTGCTGAAACTTTTGATATGGAATGGCACAAAGAACAATTTGGGATAACTGCGAATGGTCGAGTAGTAAATCGGTATGTTTTCGAAAATAATTTTAAAACTCGGATTTCGGTTTTGGATTATGGTTGCATCATACAGTCTATCGAAACACCTGACAAATTTGGCAATTTGGCGGATATCATTTTGGGCTACGACAGCTTGGAAGAATATGAGAAAGATTCGCATTATATTGGTGCTTTGGTGGGAAGAGTAGCCAATAGGATTGGAAAAGCGCAATACATTGATGGGCCATTTTTAGTGAAACTCGACAATAACGAAGGCGAAAACCATTTGCATGGAGGTTCAAAAGGGCTGAGCAAGGTTGTTTGGAAAGCGGAGCCGTTTCAGAAAAACAATTCAGTGGGGATTGATTTTTATTATCGCTCGCCCGATGGGGAGAATGGTTATCCGGGAAATGTCGATTTTAAAGTGACTTATATGCTGAATAACAAAAATCAGTTGATGATTTATACTCATGCAAACACCGATAAACGCACGCCAATCAATTTGACTTCGCATGTTTATTACAATTTGAGTGGCGAAGCTTCCGGCGATATTCTAAATCATTTTGTGATGATTAATGCATTGAAATTTTTGGATACAGATGCTCAGTTGGTTCCAAATGGGAAGCTGAATTTTGTGATTGGAAGTCCGGCAAATTTTTCGAGAGGAAAAAAAGTGGGAGATGATATCGATAAAATGCCCAACGGTTTTGATCATGCTTTTGTGATTAATAAAGAGCCCGGAAAATTTGTCATTACTGCCAAGGCTATTGACCCGAAGAGTGGACGAATATTAGAAATAGTTACCGATGAGCCTACTCTGCAGTTTTATACGTCCAATTTTTTTGATGGCAGTTTAAATGGGAAAAGGGGAATCCCTTATCAAAAATTTGCAGCATTTTGTATGGAAACACAAGGGTTTCCGGATGCGCCCAATCATGCCAATTTTCCTTCCATTTTTTTAGATCCGGGCGAAAACTACAGCCGACATACGCAAATTAGTTTTCAGATAAAATACGATTAATCGATAGATTGTTGCTTTTTAGTATCAGCATTGAGCATTAGAATAGCAAAAATCATGATGGCGGCACTGATCCATTGCACCAAATTTAAACTTTGTTTATTGAAAATATAATCGAAGAAAACTGCGGAAATGGGAAAAAACAATTCGGAAATAGTGGATACGATGGCTCTCACATATCTAAGCCCGAGGTAAAACAAAAAGATGGCTCCCGAACCTGTGGTGAGCGAGATGATGACAATAATCAGCCAATTCATGTTTGTCATATTTTCAAATTCAAACAGTTTTCCGCCGGCTAAAACGATAGGAAGCATAATCAAAGTAGTCAATCCATATCTGAAGAAAGTAGCCGAAACAAAGTCGAGTTTTTGCAATAATCGTTTACTGAAAACGGTTGAACTTCCGAACGAAAAAGCGGCCAAAAGGCTATACATAGCTGCAAGCATTGTGTTTTTATTTTCGTTCAATTTAGGAAATTCGAATCCAAAAGTGAGAAAATAGCCCGCTACGATGGCCAAACTTGCCCAAAGCAAGAATTTTCTCCCCAATTTTTCCTTTAAAAAGGTGGCTGCCAGAAGAATTGCAAAAAAGGGTTGGAGTTTTTGTAGCAGAACTACCACGCTGATTGATTGAAAATCGACTAAAAAAAGTGCTTTCACGATGGATAAAGTCCCAATGGCACCGCCAAATAACGCAACACCAAAAAGCGCAAAAGAATCGTTTTTGCTCAGGCTTTTCAACAATCCATAACGTTTGAAAAGAAAAAGATTCATTATCAGAAACGGAAAAAGATGGAGCACGAAAACGACAAAACTGATATTCAGATTCCAAAGGCGAGGCGTAAGGACAACGCCATCAAAGCCCCAAAGAATTGCAGATAAACTAATTAGAACAGCTCCAAAAGCTACGTTTTTTTTTCTTTCCATTGGGATGATTTAAAGAGCAAAGGTCGAAAAATTTTATTTATAAGAAGAGAATTAATTATTTGGTAATTGTATGTGCTAGAAACGTTTGATGCCGTTGGCATCTGATATCGATTCAAACAAACGGATTATTCAATCCCGATGGGATTGGTTCGTGCTTGAAACGTTTGATGCTATTTTTGAATCTTGAGTCTTTCCGATATGGAATCTTGCGCTCATATTTTTTTGCGTTATTCATTGCTAGACAAATCAAATTTAATTTATTTATTTTGATTTCGCAATTGTATTATTTGGAATATCTTGTAGATCAAAACCTTTAAATGCTTCCTGCGGATGATGCTCTTTTTAATACCTTTGATGTGGAATCAAATTTGAATGGAATGAAAATAAATAAACCAACTTTAGTGGTGGATTTGGATCGGGTGGAAGCGAATATTCGCCGAATGGCAACAAAGATGCAAGATAATGGGTTGATTTTTCGTCCGCATTTCAAAACGCATCAATCTCATTTTATTGCGCGTATTTTTCGCAAATATGGAGTGGAAAAATGTACGGTTTCTTCTGTAAGCATGGCCGCTTATTTTGCGCAAGACGGATGGACCGACATTACCATTGCGTTTCCTGCAAATGTTTTGGAAGCGGAAGAAATGAATGATTTGGCGGCCAGGATTCAATTGAATATTTTGGTCGATTCGGTTGAAAAAGTGAATCTTTTGGCTTCTCGGATTTCCGCTTCTGTGACCCTATTTATTGAAGTGGATACCGGCTATTTCCGTTCGGGCATTTTTCATGAAAATGTCGATGAAATGGCCAAAATTATAGATGCGATCATTTCTTTTCGGTATTTTACTTTTGCCGGATTTTTGAGTCATACCGGAAATACCTATTCACAATCTTCGGCGCAAAACATTGTTCAACTTTTTGATGAATCAAGAAGAAAACTAAGCGATTTGAAACGTCATTTTTCGCCAAAATATTCTGATATAGTACTTTCGATGGGCGACACACCGGCGGCTTCTTTGGCTGAAAAATTTGATGGAATTGATGAAATGCGTCCCGGAAATTTTGTGTTTTACGATCTTATGCAGCTTTCTTTGGGTAGCTGCAGAGATACCAATATTGGAGTGGCCGTTTATTGTCCTGTTGTGGCCATTTATCCTGAGCGCAACGAACTGGTAATTTACGGCGGAGCCGTTCATCTTTCGAAAGAGAAGACGACGTGGAAACAAAGAGAAATTTATGGCCTAGTTTCTTTTCCTACATCGGACGGATTTGGAATTCCGATGAAAGAAGCCTTTGTTTCTGGTTTGTCGCAAGAACATGGAATCGTAAGTATGCCGGCTCACGAATTGGAGAAAATAAAGCTAGGCGATATTTTAGCTGTTTTTCCGGTTCATTCCTGTTTAACTGCAGATTTGAATAGCCACTTGCTGAGTTTGGATGGCGACAGAATTGAAAAATATAGAACTTACTGAAACCAATTATTTCGAACGTAAATGAAGCGCCATTTTGTAAGCAAGTACCGACCAAGTGATTGGTTTGGTAACATAGTCGTCGCAACCGGCTTCAAACGCAATTTCTTTTTCGTTGTGAATGGCATAGGCAGTTTGAGCGATAATTGGAACAGTAGGCGACATTAGTTTTATTTCTTTTGTTGCTTCATATCCACTCAAAACGGGCATCTTGATGTCCATCAAAATAAGATCAATGCTTGTTCTGTTGCGGCTAAAAATATCGATGGCTTCTATGCCGTTTTTAGCCCAAAGTAGTTTTACATTATAGGGTTTTAAATAGATTCTTAGCAAATCGTAACTAACTACATCGTCTTCGGCAATCAAAATCGTGCTGCCAATGAGTTTGTTTAAGTCATTTTTTTGAACAACGGGAAGGTTTACAACTTCGTTTGTCAGGTATTCGCGCGGAAAAGAAACATAAAATGTGGCGCCTTTTCCAATACTCGAATCCACGGTCATATTTCCGCCTAAATTCTTGCAAAATGTATGCGCGATAGAAAGGCCAATTCCCAATCCATCGTATTCACGTGTGTTTTTGTCGTCTATCTGCCTGAATTTTTCGAAAATATATTTTTGGTCCTCTTCCGATATACCGATACCTGTGTCTTTAACATGAAACAAAATGGATTGAGATTGAATAGAATAGCCCAATTCCACACTTCCTTCTTTGGTGTATTTTAAGGCGTTTTTCAAAAGGTGAATAAAAATTTGCTTAAAACGTTTATAGTCTGTATGGATGATCAAATCGTCGTTTTGAGCATCTAGGCGAAAAGAAAGTTTTACATTTTCTTTATTCATTTGTCGTTTTTCCAACGAAATAGTTTCTTCAATTTCGTCCAAAAGGTTGTGCAAGTTGTGACTTTGCTTTACAAAAACCATGGCGCCTTCATCGAGCAAACTCATATCGAAGATATCATTCAGGATTTCGAGCAAATGATTGCCACTTTTGAAAATCAATTTCGACAAAGACGCTGCTTCTTCAATGTCCATTGTTTCGTCTATCAAATCCGAAAACCCGATGACTGCGTTCAAAGGTGTTCGTAGCTCGTGCGAAATTGTGGAGAGAAAACTCGATTTGAGGCGGTCGGATTCTTGAGCTTCATAAAGAGCGTTTTTCAATTCTTGCTCGCTCTTCTTTCGGTCTTCAATTTCCCGAAATGCGATGGCGCCGATTTCTTCGCCTTGATATTGAATGTTTTTGCCTACCACTTCAAACCAACAAAGCTGTCCGTTTTTCTTGCGAACCATCAACTCAAAAGGCGTTGTTAGTTTTTTATCGATATTTTCTTGCGCTCTCAATTTGTATTCATCGGATACAAATGTTTCGATCACATTTTTGCCAATAATTTCTTCTCTTTTGAACAATGTCAAACGTTCCAAACTGGTGTTTGCATCTTTGATTATCCCATTTTTGTGAATCAAAATGCCTTCAAATGTTAGTTCTGAAAGCAATTTATAGCGAGAGTTTATTTCTTTTAATTCTTCCTCCGCTTTGTTTTTTTCGGTGATATCGAGTGCTAAAGAGCTTACTCCGCTTACTTTTCCATTCTCATCCAAAAGTGTAATATTGTACCAATCGCACAGAATTATTTCATTTGATTTGGTTATATTTTCGTTGGGCGAACGTGCTCCGCCACTTTTTTGTGACAAAGATTCCCAGATTTTGTCTATTTTTGGACGTACCTGATCGGGAATAATTAATTCGTAGGCTTGTTTTCCCATAGCTTCTTCTTTTGAGTATCCAAAAATACTTTCCGCTGCTTTGTTCCAATAAGTAACCCGAAAATCCAAATCCCAATCAATCACTGCCATGGGCGTATTTTCGTTGAATAAATCAAATTTCCGCAATAAAAAACGCTCTTTATTTCTTTGAATTTCAGAATCTTGTAGTAATCTCTCCAATTGAGCAATTTTTTGCTCCAAAATAGTGGCGTGAAGAAAATTATCCATTGGCGGTTTATTGATAATAGTTTAAGTCTTTATCTATTGAGTTCTTGGTGCGTAATTCAGAATAAAGTATAACAAATATAATGCATTCTGCTCGTAGAAGCAAAAAAATGTTTTCGTAAGGCAGGACATTGATAGGCCGAATTTTACCAAATCAATGATTCTGATGTTCAGTGCGTTTTATAATTTCTTCTTGCAATTCTTCCGTTAGTTCAGTGAAATAATCGCTATAACCGGCCACGCGAACAATCAAATCGCGGTAATTTCCCGGCTCTATTTGTGCTTTGCGCAAGGTCTCGGCATTCACAACATTGAATTGAATGTGATGGCCATTCAGACTAAAATAGGTTCTTATAAGATTTTTCACCTGTTCTTGTCCTGTTTCGTTTGCCATAATTTGAGGAGCGAATTTTTGATTTAACAAAGTTCCTCCGGTGCGGAGATGATCTATTTTAGATGCCGACTTTAAAACCGCTGTCGGCCCTAGCCTGTCGGCACCTTGAACGGGCGAAATTCCTTCTGAGAGCGGTTTTCCGGCTTTTCTACCATCGGGCAAAGCGCCAATTTTGCTTCCAAAATAAACATGCGATGTGGTGGGCAAGAGATTGATGCGAAACACACCACCTTTGGCTGTTGGCTTACCATCCACTGATTTGTGATAGAGTTCAAAGACCTCTTTGGCAATGGAGTCGGCAAAATCGTCGTCGTTGCCATATTTTGGTGTTTCTTCAATTAATTGCTGACGGAAATCCTTGTGCCCACTAAAATTTTGAGCTAAAATTTCGACGAATCTCGCCAAGCTGATATTTTGCTTTTCAAAAACATGAAATTTCAATGCACTCAATGAATCTGTTAAGCTTCCAAGCCCAACTCCTTGAATGTAGCTTGTATTGTATCGGGCACCGCCTGCATTGTAATCTTTTCCGTTGGCAATACAATCGTCGATAAAAACGGAAAGAAAAGGAGCGGGGAGTTCGCTGGCATATATTTTGTCGATAAGGTTATTTCCGTCGATTTTAATACTTATAAAATGATTTAATTGTTTTTCAAAGGCTTTCAAAAAGTCTTCGAAGGATTGAAAATTTTCTATCCGACCGCTTTCGATACCGATAAATTTATTGTTCAACGGATCGTGGCCGTTGTATAAAGTAATTTCCAAAATTTTGGCTAAGTTGAAATAACCGGTTAAAATGTACGCTTCAGTTCCAAAAGCACCCGTTTCTACACAACCGCTTGCTCCTCCATTTCGGGCATCTGTCAATGTTTTTCCTTGATTGAGCAATTCCTGAATGATGGCATCTGCATTGAAAATACTCGGCTGACCAAATCCGGTTTTTACAATATCCAAAGCGCGTCGAATAAATTTATCCGGGTTTTTTTTGCTCAACTGCACCATCGAACTTGGCTGCAAAATGCGCATTTCTTCAATTACATCCAGCAAAAGATAAGTCATCTCGTTTACAGCATCGCTGCCATCGACTTTCAGTCCGCCCAGATTGATCAATGCAAAATCGGTATAGGTATTGCTTTCTTTGGCTGTTACGCCCATTTTGGGTGGCGAAGGGTGATTGTTGAATTTTATCCAAAAAGCTTGCAACAATTCAATAATTTCCGCTTTTGATTTTTGTTGGCTCAAAATATCGTTTCGATAAAAAGGAAAAAGGTGCTGATCCAAACGTCCGGGATTAAATGAATCCCAAGGATTTAACTCCGTAATTACACCTTGATGGACATACCAATAGTATTGCAGAGCTTCCCAAAGAGTTTTGGGTTTGTTTTCAGGAACATTTTGAGAAATGCGTATCATTTCAGTAAGTTCGTTTTTCCGTTTGGAATCCGTTTCGTTTTGGAATAGCACTTTCAATCTTTCTACATGACGTTTGGCGAAATTGGAAACAGCATCTAAGCTGATGAGCATGGCTTCCAGTTCATTTTTTTTTGCTTCGGCATGCTCGTCATTCGAAAAGTGGAGCGTGCGAATACTTTCTTTTATTTTTTTTCTTAAGTCTTTAAATCCTTGACGATAAATAACATCGCCCAAAACAGTATGACCGGGAGCTCGTTGTTCCAAAAACTCGGTAAAAACGCCGGCTTCATAAGCATTTATCCATTCTTGAGGAAGTTGAGTAAATATTTTGTCGCGTTGACTTTTTCCTTTCCAAAAAGGAATAATAGTATCAGCATACAATTTTTTAACTTGATTACTTACGGAGAAACTTACTTTTTCTCTCTGATCAAGTAGCTCCAGATCGGCAATGGAATGGATGCATACTTCGGGATAGGTGGGCGTTTGGTGTGGAGCAGGGCCGCGTTCGCCAACAATCAACTCGCCATCACCAATGTAAATAGTTTTATTTTCCATCAGAAATTGAAAAGCCTTCGCTCTAAGTAATGGAGTTGGTAGGTTGTGATGGGCCGAAGATTGATAAAATGTTGTTAGCAATTCAGCACGTTCGGATGAAATACTTGGCTTTGTGCTCAGACTGAGCGTTCTGAGTTTTTTTATTCTTTCGGTTAGCATGCTCAATAAATTTTAGGTGGTTTTTAAATTTATCCTTCTGAAAATTTCTTTTTGAGATTTATTTTCCCTATCCGCCAATTTTAACTTGAAATCCTTTTTTTTCAAAAAACAGTTTTACATTTTCAATTTTTTCTTCGTCCGCTTCTTTTGTTTTCTCCATTTTATTTGCCAATTTTAATTGCTCATATTTTCCGGTAGCAATTTTGTGGTAGGGCAGGAGGTCGATGTTTTTTATTCGATGAAGCCCGCTTAAATAGTGGGACACTTTTTCCAATTGCGCAGTCTGGTCGTTTATATTTGGGATAAGCGGAAATCGAATCTGAATGTTTTTGTTTTTTTCGACCAAATATTCCAGATTCTTTAAGATGTTTTTGTTCGATACGCCTGTATATTTTTGATGTTCTTGGTCATCGATTAGCTTTAAATCGAAAAGAAATAAATCGAAATATTCACTCAGTTCCTTAAATATTTCAGGGGCAGCATATCCCGAAGTATCAAGACAAAGATGGAAGCCTTGGCTTTTGAATAGTTGGGCTGATTCACTCAAAAATGCGGCTTGCATCAGAGGTTCGCCGCCCGTAAAGGTTATCCCACCATTGGATTGCTTATAAAATGCACTGTCTTTTTCCACTTCTTTCAAAAGTTCTTGTGCGGTGGTATTCCAACCAATAAAATAACGTCCTTTGAATTTGGAGGTGAGATTTTCAACATCGCTTTTTTTGCTTTCCGGATTGTGACACCACCAACAGCTCAGCGGACAACCTTTAAAAAAAATACTTGTTCGAATTCCCGGGCCATCGTGAATAGCAAAACGTTTTATATCGAATACAATTCCTGTCATTGAAAAAGATTAAAATTAGAAGTTAGTAATTAGTTGGAGATAGACGCTATTCAGGATATCCAACATTCAAACAATCCACGGCCAAAATGGCCATACATGCAAGTGTACATCGAAATATTTGTTTGAATTACCATGAAGTAAAAGTACAGATGATTTTGATAGATAGCTGCTTTTACGGCGAAAAAATTTAAAAAAAAGACCGGTTATTCACCGGTCTTTAAAATAGTTCCTTTTTTCGATTATTTCAAACCACGCTTTTTGAGCAAAGGCTCGATAGATGGATCAGCTCCTCTAAAATTTTTGTACAAAGTCATAGGCTCATCCGAACCGCCTCGAGAAATAATATTTTTTCGCAAAGATTCGCCGGTTGCTCTATCAAAAATCCCTTTTTCTACAAATGCTTCATAAGCATCTGCGTCGAGTACTGCAGCCCAAATATAAACGTAATAACCAGCGGAATATCCTTCTCCACCAAAGGAGTGGTTGAAATAGGTGCTTCTATAACGTGGAATAATGGCGTCAATCAATCCCAATTCGTTCATGGATTGTTTTTCGAAAGCCAATACATCTAAGCCTTCGATATTTTCCAATTGATGAAATCTAATATCTAACAAGCTGGCCGCCAAATATTCCAAAGTAATGAAGCCTTGATTAAACTGACCACTTTTTTGAATTTTTTCGATCAATTCATCCGGAATAGGTTCGCCTGTTTTATAATGTTTTGCATACACTTTGAGCATTTCAGGTTCCAAAGCCCAATTTTCCATTATTTGCGAGGGAAGTTCCACAAAGTCTCTTTTTACAGAAGTTCCGGAAATGGAATTGTATTTTACATTTGATAAGAGTCCGTGTAAGCCGTGTCCAAATTCATGGAAAAGTGTTTGTACTTCGTCTAAACTCAGGAGAGAAGGCTCGTTGGCGGTGGGTTTTGTAAAGTTTCCCACGTTGACAATCACGGGCGTTACAAAATCATCACCTTGTCCTTCTTGTTTGCGATACGACGACATCCAAGCGCCGCCTTTTTTGCTTTCTCGAGGAAAATAATCAACTAAGAGAATGCCTACGTGATCGCCATTTTCTTCTTGTACCTCCCAGGCTTGCACATCTTCATGATAGGTTGGAATATCGTTTCGTGGAATGATGTTGAGTCCATAAATACGTTTTACCAATTCATACGCGCCTTTTTGAACATTGGCAAGCGAAAAATAGGGGCGTAATTCGGATTCTTCAAGAGCATATTTTTCTTTTCTGAGTTTCTCGGTATAATACCACCAATCCCAGCTTTCCAATTTGAAATTTCCATCTTCTTTGTCGATGATGGACTGCAATTCTGCCGCTTCACGTTTTGCCATTGGCAATGCTGCATCCCACAATTGAGTTAAGAGCGCCAACACATTTTCGGGAGTTTTTGCCATATTATTGGCAATTGCAAAATCGGCATAGGTTTTAAATCCCATGAGTTTCGCTTTTTCTAAACGTAGTTTTAGAACCTCCTTAATGACCTCTTTATTGTCAAATTCGTTGTTATTGTTTGCTAGGTTCATCCAAGCAGTATAGAGCTCTTTTCGGAGTTCACGATTGTCGGCATATTGCAAAAATGGAATCCAACTAGGTTTGTCCATCGTAAAAATCCATTTTCCTTCTTGCCCTTTGGCTTTTGCAGTTTCCGCTGCCGCATCGCGCACGGATTGAGGAAGGCCGCTTAAATCAGCTTCTTTTTCGATCACTAAAGTATGCGATTGGCTTTCTTTCATTACATTCTCACCAAACTGAGGGTAGAGTAGGGCAAGCTTACCGTTTATCTCGCGTAAGCGCGTTTGATCAGCCTCGTTTAGATTGGCTCCACCGCGAATAAATCCAGTATATACTTTGTCGAGCAAGGCTTTTTGTTCTGTATTTAAGGCTTTTTCGTTTTTCTGCTCAACACTTAGATTTAATTCCTGTTGTTGGTCGTAAACAGCCTTTACACGTTGAAAAAGTATTGGATTTAAATTGATGTTATCGTTGTGAGCGGCCAATTTTGGTGCAATTTCTTTGTTTATTGCTTTAATTTCGTCGTTGGTATTGGCCGAAAACTGATTGAAAAAAACACTGCTTACCTTATCCAATTGGGCTCCACTTTTATCCAAAGCCTCCAAGGTGTTTTCAAATGTGGGCGCTTCCGAATTGGAAGTAATGGCCGCTATCTCGGCCTCTTGTTGTTTGATTCCTTCTTCAAAGGCTGGCATATAATGCTCAGTTTTAATCTTTGAAAAGTCAGGAACTTCAAAAGGCTTTCCATAATTGGCAAAAAATGGATTGTCTCCCATAGGGTTTTGTTTTGTTTTACAGGCGCTGAATATTAAACTCAAAGCCAAAACTATAAATAGGTTTTTTTTCATTGAGATATTGTTTTTGTGTTTGAACGAACAAATGTATATATTATTCAGATTATTTGTTTACCTGTGCTGCTTTATCTTTTTTTTTTCGATTGATTTGAACAATTTATGAGCATTTCATCTTATTGCTTTCAAAGTTTTTGCAATCGAAGCAAATTCTGTATTTTTGCCAAATAAATAAAACTTATGACATTCATATTTATCATCTTAATACTTGTTTTACTTTTTTATACAATAAGTAAATATTCCGCTCGAATGCAGACCAATTATTCAAGAGTGGGAACTTTTGCGGAATCTGGCACACAGAATTCTGGCGGTTACGGAAAATGGATTGGAGGAGGTCTGGGATGGGCTTTGGGAGGCCCAATAGGTGGTTTGTTGGGTTTTATGTTCGGATCGATGTTCGAAAGCGGAAATTCTACAACAGCAACCCAAGGTCATCCGTATGCTTCTGGACAGCAATCTACCCAATCGGGCGATTTTAGTATCAGCCTGTTGGTTTTGTCGGCTGCTGTAATGAAAGCCGACGGAGTAGTTAAAAAGGCAGAATTGGATTATGTAAAGCGTTTTTTTGTTAGCAATTTCGGCGAAAACAAAACCATCCAATTGATGCAGGTTCTTAAAGAGTTGCTTCAAAAAGACATCAATGTTCAAGAAGTATGCTTGCAGGTTAGGAATGCAATGGATTATTCCTCGCGCTTGCAGTTGCTCCATTATTTATTTGGCATCGCTAAAGCCGATAATATCACTGCTGATTCTGAAATATATTTGATTGAAACTATTTCCGGATTTCTAGGATTGAATCAGGCCGATTTTAAGTCAGTGAAAGCCATGTTCGTAAAAGAGGTAGACTCAGCTTATCAGATTTTGGAGATTACGCCTGATGCAGCAGACGTTGAAGTGAAAAAAGCCTATCACAAAATGGCCATTAAATATCATCCCGACAAAGTGAGTCATCTTGGACAAGAAGTTCAGAAAGCTGCTTTGGAAAAATTCCAGCAGCTAAATGCGGCTTACGACGAAATCAAGAAAAGACGTGGAATTAATTGAAGCGCCAATGAAATTGCGCTTAAGTTCCGATTGAGAGAAATCTGAAATATTTTAGGCTGTCACTATCCAATGATTGATTTAAACGCACACGAAAGCAAGGCAAATCTTTTGCTAAAGAGGAACAAAAAACTGGCCGAATCTTTGGTCAAGAAGAAACCCAGAAATCTTGATTCCGTAGCTAAACAGGCGCACAATAAAGCTTTCGCTCATATCGATTGTTTAGCCTGCGCAAATTGTTGCAAAAGTATCAGTCCCATTGTAACAGATAAGGATATTCAACGGATTGCCAAGCATTTACGCATTCGGCCTTCGCAAATGGTTGAGTCTTATTTACTGCTCGACGATGAACACGATTATGTTTTCAAACAACAACCTTGTCCGTTTTTAGGTACGGATAACTATTGCTCTATATACGAAGTGCGTCCAAAAGCGTGTCGGGAATATCCACATACAGACAGAGAGAAATTCTACCAACTGCTCAATCTAAGTGTCAAAAATTCGGTGATTTGTCCTGCTGTTTTACAAGTTTTTGAAATTCTAGATATAGAATTTAAATGAAGGCTACGGCTAGTGATTAGCACCCAATATGACGGAATAATTGTATCCAGAATGAAAGAATACAATGACGAGCTCACGGCTTTAGCCTAGGTTAGCAAAACCTTGCTTCTACGCGATTTCAATCGCATGCCGTTGCTCCCGCGCGATTCCAATGGCGTGGCGTTAACTGTCTCTGAAAAGGATGCCCTTACAGGGATGAATTTCCGAAAAAGGGTGTCTAGGAATAATTTAGGTCATATTTTCATACAAATTACCAATAATATCCCATCAAGGTTGGAATGTGGTAGAAAATGGAATAGTTAATCCAACTGTTCGATCTCAGTTAGGCAATGTCATCTAGTTAAGGTTTTTAAAGGTTAAAGCTTTAAACGCTCCCAAAGGGTTGCCTTTGGCAAAAGGCCGCCGAGAATACGAAAGATCCGTATAGCAAATACTTGCTGAATTTCTTTGCGGTTCTCTGTCAAATACTTTGCGGTTCTTTGCGGTAAAATGTTATATTTTCTGCTAACTTAACGACATTGCTCGGAAAGGACGGAATGCCGCCCTTATAAAAGAACATTCTACCCATATCAAATGCCTAAAGGCACAAGTCGATTTAGAATTCTTGCACGATGACGGATAAATTTCACCATCTCGGAGAAAATTTGCACCCTCTCGAAGAAAACTTGCACCCTCTCGGAGATTTCTTGCACAACGACGAAGAATTCTTGCATGTTGACTTAGAATTCTTGCAAGTCGATTTAGAATTCTTGCATGTTGACTTGGAATTCTTGCGTGTTGATTTAGAATTTTTGCTAGTTGATTCAAATATTCTTTGCGCTTCTCTGCGGTAAAATGTTATATTTTCTGCTAACTTAACGGCAATGCCCAGATGGGACGGAATGTTGATTTAGAATTCTTGCACGATGGCGGATAAAATCCCTTGATCCTCTGATCCTTTGATCCCCTGATCCCCTGATCCCTTGATCCCCTGATCCCTTGATCCTTATTTCCAGTCAAAAAAAAAGCCCATCCACAATGT
>DMBV01000015.1 GCA_003445975.1 Bacteroidales bacterium | reverse complement strand
ATGTTTATAACCTCTTCAGTAAGCTTTACTTTCGACGAAGATATCCGCAATATTGATAATTCGGAAATCACAAACGAAAATGCAGCAAGCCTTTTGAGTTTAAAGGAAACGGATCAGAATGGAGCAAGCGTTGCATTTACAGCAAGTTTTGATGCTCGAAAAAGACTGATTAAACTCACGCCCAATGCCAATTTGAAAAACAGTCAGCTTTATTATGTAACAATCAATCCTGTTGAAGATTATAGCAACAATGCGACTTCCACAGCAAATATCAGTTTTACAACGGTGAACGAATCGTTGAATTCTCGCTTGATCATTTCCCAATATTACGAAGGAGCCGGCAACGACAAATACATCGAAATTACCAATCTGGGCGAAGTAGCCATCAATCTGAGCGGGTACTATTTAGGTCGCTTTAGCAATACAGACAGTCCTTTGGATNNTGGACTTTGGCTAGTTTGGCTGCTGTTGCAAGCGCCACTTCGGATTTTTCCGAATATTTAGGCGCACATCTCTACACAGAAGTTATCTCAAATGTTGACAATTTGACATCCAAAGATTTAATGGTTTATCCCAATCCAAACGACGGGAAATTTTATATTCAATTGAAAGATTCATTTGTTTCGAATTATAAAATTGAAGTATTTAATCTCGTTGGAATGAAAGTGCTCGAAACCACTTCATCGACTCAAAAAACAGAAATAAATATCAATTTACTGAAGCAGGGCGTCTATTTTGTGCGCGTTGACGATGGTAAAAATATTTACACTCAAAAAATAGTGAAGCAATAAACAGAATTGCTCTAAAATAGTGAAGCCCTTTCTATATCAGAAAGGGCTTTTTTTAATGCTTTTGGATTTGGCCATCGCCTTCCTTTTTTATCAAAGCTACCAGCATGTCCGAAGCGTTTTCTTCGTTTATATTTTTTTCCATCAGCAAATTTCCCTTGTACAGGTTCACTTTCCCCGGAACGCTTCCAACATATCCGTAGTCGGCATCTGCCATTTCGCCCAAACCATTTACCACACAACCCATCACAGCAATTTTCAAATGTTTGAATAATTTGGTTTTTTCCCGCACTTCTTCCAATCGCTTTTCGATATCAAAAAGCGTTCGGGCGCACGATGGGCAAGCAATATATTCTGTTTGTGATTGACGCAAGCGACAACTTTGTAGCAATCCAAAAGCGATTTGTTTGGTGGTTTCGCGATGAACACATCCTAGATCTTGCAGCCAAATTCCATCGCCAAAACCATCCAGAAGCAAGGAAGAAAACAAGGCTGTGCTCTCCAAAAGAAATTGATCGTTTTGATGCGTTTCAAATTTTCGATGAAGAACAACGGGCATATCTATTTCATTTTCGTGCAATCGCCAAAAAGCTGTGCGCCATTCGGCGATTGGATTATCACTTATTGCTTCTAAAATCAAGACCAAGGAATTGGAATTTTTCAGCCTTTTTATTATTTCCGAAAGTTGCAACTCCGCTAGGTTTAGTTGCACAAAAGCGATTTGTTCGTTGGCCAAAGAAACCGACTCCCATTCTCTAAAGGAAAGAAGAGGAAAGCAATTGGATTGTTCATTTTTCCACACCGAATAGTTTTGGATATACACTTTATCCTCTTGAAAGAAAATCGGTCTTTCGTTCCCTAAATAGGCGATATCTTCGTTGGGCGCCAAAAAATCGGGATACGGTTTTTGCATACTGCAACTGCTTTTGTGTGCTATTCCCAAAACCACAACAGCCTGATTTTTTCCGCCTATATTCAAGACTGTATTACTTTTTCTCTTTTGATATTCAGTTGGATTAAACCAAGGTTTAAATTGTGTTTCGGTGTATTTAGATTTGTTTTTTTCAAAATATTCGATCAGGTTTTTTGCCAGTGGGATTTCGTTTTCAGGAGCTTCTGTTAAGGAAACTCGAATCGTATCGCCTATTCCATCGTTTAGTAAAGAGGCTATTCCGGCAATGGATTTTTGGCGACCTGCCAATCCATTTCCTGCTTCTGTAACGCCCAAATGAATGGGATAAAGGTGATTATTTTCTTTCATGCGAGCTGCCAATAGGCGATTTGCGTACACCATGCTTTGCACATGACTCGATTTGAGAGAAACAACCAGATTGTAGAACTGAGCTTCTTCAAAAATCCGAATAAATTCCAAGGCAGATTCAACCATCCCTTCCGGTGTATTTCCATATCTACTCAAAATCCGATTGGACAAAGACCCGTGATTTACGCCAATACGAATGGCCGTTTCGTTTTCTTTGCAAATTTGAATCAACGGTTTTAGCTTTTGAGCGATCCGATCCAAGGCTTGTTGATATTCCATTGGCGAATAGTCGGGCTGGGAAGTTTTTTCGGCGTAATTGCCGGGGTTGATTCGGACTTTCTCCACATATTTGGCTGCAATTTCGGCCGCTTTGGGAAGAAAATGAACATCGGCAACCAGCGGTAAGGAATAGCCTTTTTTTAATAATTCGGCTTTGATATTTTTTAGATTTTCCGCTTCAGCAATTCCTTGCGTAGCAATTCGCACCATTTGTGCGCCTGCATCAAAAACACGAATACATTGCTCCACTGTGGCTTTGGTATCCAGTGTATTGGTATTGGTCATCGACTGAACAATTACGGGAGAATCGCCTCCAATAAAAAGTGAACCAATAGGAAATTGATTCGATTGAAACCGATCTTGTACGAATAAATGTGGGAATCTACCTTCTTGTGATTGCATTTCGAATGTTGTTAATTCCAGTCTATTTCGGCTAAAAGGATTGTTCTATAGTCCGATTTCCGTTGCATCTTATATTTTACTTTGCCGCTATTTTCAAGACGATCAGAATAAATTTCAATTTCTTCTCCAAAACGCGTTTCTTGAACAAAATTGATCAGGATTTCATCCAATGGATGATTGGCGAGCTGATCGGGTGTATATAAATCGCTCAGCCAAGAAATGTATTTAGCATTGTTCACGTGTCCATACAAATCGATGTCGCTCGATTTTACTTTATGGGCAGAAAGTAAATGCGGAAATTCTTCTTTTAGTTTAAGCCGTTCGATCAAATTAACACTTCCATCCACAAAACGCAGATGACTAAAATGATGATCCAGACGTTGTGGCCGGCGAGAATCGATTTCGATAATCACCCAATTGGACGAGCCGATGGCAATTAATTCGTTTTGTGCATTCAACATGCGGTAATCGCGATTGGCAAACATACCACTAATGCCTTTGGGTTGTGTTTCAATGGTAAATCGATCTTGCCACGTAGGCCATTGGTTCATCACTTTGATGCGAATGCCAAAAAGCACCCATGCTAAGTTCTGTTTTCCCAGTTTTTCGAAACCAAGACCTATTTCTTCGGCATGTTTCCAAGCCGTTTCTTGAGTAAAATTAAACATTGCAGGGAGGCTCAGATGGCCTTTAAAATCTACATCGTGCCAAGAAACAAAATTTTGTGTACTCAGTTGCGGGTAGTCTTTTGGGAAGCTGGATAGTAAACGATTCATAGCGTTTTATTTAGGTTAAAATTACGGTATCTTTTCTATTCTATTTCAAAGTTAAAGTAAAATCGATCAGGTAAAAATACGTGAATACTCAATTAATTACAGATTTTTGCTCAGTTGGAATTCTCTGTTTTATCAAAAAAGAAGGAAAATAAGAATGCCAGGAGCGCCAATNNCCTAAACTTTTGGCCGTAGAAATAGCGGCCGAACCCATGCCGTAGTTGCTGCTTGTCAAAGCCTGCATTCCAATAGTGGTGGCAGCCGGATAAAAAAATCCCATGCCAATTCCAAGTATCAGCATTGAAATAAGAAAAAAAGAAACATCCGTATTCTGACTCCAAAAGCCGAATAGGATCATGGAAAGAAAGAGAAACGCATTTCCCAGCAAAACCACTTTTTTCGTTCCCCAAATTTTTTGGAAATAATGTGTAAAAGGAGAAAGCGCAACCATCACCACAGGCGCCACAACCATAAGCAATCCTGATAATTCGGAACTGAATCCTCTTGCTTCTTCAAAAAAAAACGGACTCAAAAATCGGGCACCTACATTGATGGTAAAAAACAGGAAAAAACCCCAACTAGCCAGCCAAAAGTTTCGCGAACGAAAGATGCTTAATTGCAAAATGGGTGCAGCGGTCGTTTTTTCTTTCCGAATAAAAATAAGCAAGGAAAATCCCGAAAGAAGCAAGAAAAAGAGTACGACTATCCATTGTTTATCGGGTGCTTTACTTAAGTTTAATCCGGCTATTAAACTTGCCAAAAAAACAAAACTCCAAACTGCTCCCTGAAAATCGAATCTCTCTTTGAAAATCGCCGGTTTTTTTAAATTCAATTTCAGACTGAAAAACAAACCCAACAAAATAAATGGGATATTGACAAAGAAAACGGATTGCCACGAAAACTGCCCTACAAGATAGCCGCCAATGAGCGGCCCGATACTCATTCCTATACCGGAACTCATCATCCATTGTCCGTATGCTTGCGCTTGCTTTTCGAGCGGGAGATAACGCTTAATGGTAGCGGGACCAATGATATACAATGATGCTTCGGCAAAACCTTGAATGAATCGCAAAAGCAAAAGCAGCTTGAAATTGCTTACAAATCCACTTAAAAATGTGCTGATTCCAAAAACCAGAAAACCGAAAATCAATATTTTCTGAGGACAAAAAAGCTGAGAAATTTTACCTGTAATCAAAGCGGAACTGCTCGCGCTAAGCATAGAAACCATTAGTACAAGCGAAATAAGACTGACAGAGCTTTCGAAATGCGCCCGCATAGCCGGCAAAGCAATGCTTACCACCGACAGATCCATTAAAACGATGAGTGCTGCCAAATTGATTGCCCAACGTAAGGCTGTCTCGTTCTTCATATTTGTCAGTGCGCTTCCAGCCAGTTTTCGCCTATATTCATATCTACAACGATGGGCACATTTAAAGGAATCGCTTCTCTCATTTCCTTTTCGACGAGCATTTTCAATTCTTCTACTTCGTCGCGGTGCGCATCAAATACCAGTTCATCATGCACTTGAAGAATCATTTTAGAGCGCATTTTTTTTGCTTGCATTCTATCGTAAATACGAATCATGGCCACTTTAATCATATCGGCCGAAGAGCCTTGAATAGGAGCATTGATTGCGTTTCGTTCGGCAAACCCACGAACGATGGCGTTTGACGAATTGATGTCGTTCAAATAACGTCGTCTTCCTAAAATCGTTTCGACATAGCCTTTTGTTTTGGCTAAAGCGATACTTTGATCCATATACGTTTTGATTGATGGATAATTGCTGAAATAATTGTCGATGATTTCGGCGGCTTCTTTGCGCGAAATTCCCAAGTTTTCGGCCAGGCCAAAAGCGGAAATCCCATAAATAATACCAAAATTTACGCCTTTGGCGTTTCGGCGCATCTCTTTGCTCACTTCATGCAAGGGGACATTATACACCTTGGAGGCGGTGGCAGTATGAATGTCCAATCCATCCCGAAAAGCTTGTAACATCGCTGTGTCGCCACTTAAACTTGCGATAATACGCAATTCTATTTGCGAGTAATCGGCCGCTAACAAGACAAAATCGGGGTTGCGCGGCACAAAAGCTTTTCGTATCTCACGCCCTTTTTCGGTACGGATTGGGATGTTTTGTAGGTTGGGATTGGTAGAGCTCAATCGGCCTGTGGCCGTAACGGTTTGGTTATAGCTGGTATGAATGCGTCGAGTCCTTGGATTGACCAAAAGCGGAAGCGCATCCACATAGGTCGATTTTAATTTTGTGAGCGAACGGTAATCCAATATAGCTCTGATAATGGGATGTTTGTTCTCCATTTTCAGCAAAATATCTTCGCCGGTAGAATATTGTCCTGTCTTGGTTTTTTTTGCTTTCTCAATGATTTTCATTCGGTCAAAAAGAACTTCGCCCAGTTGTTTTGGCGAGGAAACATTAAACGGAAATCCTGCCATTTCCTGGATCAGACTGTTCAAGCGATAAATTTCTTGTTTCAATTCGATGGAATAGGCATTTAGTGCGTCCACATCCAGATTCACGCCTTCACTTTCCATCGAAGCCAAAACAGGAATTAATGGAATTTCGACCCGATTGAATAAATCGAGCACCTTGGCTTCGAAAAGCTGCGGCTCGAATACATCTTTCAGTTGCAGAGTGATATCGGCATCTTCGCTGGCGTATTCTTTCAGGAGTTCCATTGGAACTTGACGCATATTGATTTGATTTTTGCCTTTTTTTCCTATCAATGCCTCTATGGGCATCGGTTTGTATTTGAGATAAATTTCGGCCAAAACATCCATTCCATGGCGCATATCGGCTTGCAAAAGATAATGGGCAATCATGGTATCAAAAAGACGTCCTTTTACTTCAATGCCATACCATTTCAAAAAGGCGAGGTCGAATTTCAGATTCTGTCCAATTTTACCAATCGATTCGTTTTCGAAAACATCCTTAAACTCCTGAACTACGGCCTCTGTTTCGGCAAAATTTTCGGGAAGCGGAATATAAAACCCACTGTGATGTCCATACGAAAACGACAATCCAACCAATTCATCGCTATTCGAATCCAAGCCGGTAGTTTCGGTATCGAAAGCAAATGCCATGCAGCCGGAAAGTGTTTCGATCAGCTTTTTTCGCTTTTCAGGCGTATCAATCAGTTCATATTGGTGCTCTTGATTGTCGAGCGTTTTGAAATCGCTCGGAAATGATTCAATCTCCACATTCATCGAGCCAAAAAGATCGAATTGTTCTCCTTCGGAAGGCGGTTTTGTGGTGGAAGTTTCCGGCTTTGGCAAGACCGATTCGGTGGGTTTCAATACACGAGCAGCAAAAGTTCTGAACTCTAGTTCTGCAGTCAATTCCCGGAGTGCTTTTTCGTTGGGAGAAACACTTTTGAGCCTTTCCAAATCGAGCAAAATGGGTGCATTTATATCGATGGTGGCTAGTTTTTTTGATAATAAAGCTTCGGCTTTGGCAGCTTCTACTTTTTCGCGCACTTTTTCGTTTTTTATCTCATGCGTACGCTCCACCAAGTTTTCGACACTTCCGAATTGAGCGAGAAGTTTTCTTGCCGTTACCGGTCCCACTCCCGAAATTCCGGGAATATTGTCCGAAGCGTCGCCACTTAAACCCAGAAAATCGATTACTTGTTCTGGCCGCTGGATCCCAAACTCTTCACATACTTCTTTTACACCCCAAATTACGGCTTCATTTCCCATTTTGGGCGGTTTATACATTTTAATGTTTTCGCTCACTAATTGTCCAAAATCTTTGTCGGGCGTCATCATAAAAGTAAACAGATTTTCTTTTTCGGCTTGTTTGGCAAGCGTTCCTATCACATCGTCGGCTTCGTAGTTTTCCACCACGATCACCGGAATATTAAACGCTTGTATCAATTGTTTGATATAAGGAATAGAAAGCCGAATGTCTTCGGGCATTGCTTCGCGATTGGCTTTGTATTCGGGATACATTTGATTGCGAAAGCTCCCGCCGGCCGGATCAAACACCACGCCAATATAATCGGGTTTTTCTTTGCTTAAAATATCCACCAAAGTGTTTGCAAAACCCAAAATTGCAGATGTATTCAGTCCTTTCGAATTGACGCGTGGATTGCGATTTAATGCGTAATAAGCCCTGTATATCAATGCATAAGCATCAAGAAGAAAGAATTTTTTCTGGTCAAACATAAGATGTTAGTTAATGATAAATGAAAAAACAAAACCAAGCTAAATGGCTTTGATAAAACACCGCCTACGCTTGTGCTGGATATTTTCGTAGTTTTTCCAATTGCTGATTACATTGTGATTGGTCTCGAAAATCCCGGTTGTTTCCATGTATTTGATTCCCATTTTTTGCAT
>DMBV01000108.1 GCA_003445975.1 Bacteroidales bacterium | reverse complement strand
AAATGTTAAATTTTGAATAGTGAATGCTTTTCACAGCTTCGCCTTCTAAGTCACATTTCAGAAAGAAATATAACTACAAAACAGAGCCCATTGGACTCTATTTTTCCCAGAGCAACAAAAAATCCGTTGATGGTTTTTGTGCTAAATATTGTCGCATTTCTTTAGGTGTAAAAACCAGATAACGCACTTTTCGTTTGATTAGTTTTTCCGTTTTTTCCACCAAGTCGATCAAATAATTTTTATTTATTTCATCACCCATAAAGATGATGTCGATAATTTCGGTATCAATTCCTTTTGCAAATTTCCCGACTAAAAAAACCTGTTTAACATCGCCCAATTTATTGACTACCTTTTCGATGATTTGATCGAAACCCAAGTGTTTAAGCAACAGATTGTGAATTTCGGGAAAAAGAGGGTGATGGGTATTGGCTCTAAAAAGTTTCTTATTGCCTGCAGTTCGTGAATTTAAAAGTCCGGCGAGCTCAAACTTATTCAGCTCAACACGAATGGCATTGGTTGACTCGCCAAATTCTTCTTCCAGATTGCGCAAATAGCTCTCAGAGCTGGAATTCAGAAAGAATTTCACCAACAATTTGATGCGCGTTTTAGAAGTAATGAGTGCGTCCAGCATTGGCTTCTTTTTATTGGAAATAGCGAAATTGAATATCAAGATCGAGTAACAAAAATACTCATTATTTTTATTTTTCCAAAAAAGTGGAGAAGAATTTTTATGGATCAGGAGATCAGGAGATCAGGAGATCAAGCGTGGTTATTGTACAGCAATAAAAATTAATTTATCCCTGCAAAATGTTTCATAAATTGAATTCGTTCAAAAACAGCCGGATTTCCAACATTTTTGCTGCTGGCTTTTCCTTTAAACTGTTCAACGGAAGAGAAGCCTTTTTCTTCCATCCATTTTTCAAGTCCATTTAATAGTGTGCCAATGTGTTCGGCTCCATTTTCGTAAATCGACGAAACTACCTGAACGGCATCCGCTCCGGCTAAAATTTGTTTGATTAGCGTTTCGGACGTGTGAATGCCGGTAGATGCGGCCAGACTACATTTGACTTGATCAGAGAGCAGGGCAATATAGCGCATTGACTCCACGTAGGAATCGGGCGAGCTAAAGGTTTTTCCTTGTACAGCTTCGAGTGTATGGATATTGATATTGGGTGTATAGGCGCGATTGAACAGTACCAAGCCGGAGATTCCTGTTTCGGAAAGCTCTAAAATGGTTTTGGCCATGTGGGTAAAGTTGTTGTTTATTTTTATTGCCACAGGAATTGTTAGTTGAGCCAACACTTTTTGAATGATTTGCTTGATAGTCAGCTCAAAATCGATGGTTTTCAAATCGATTGGATTTAGACTGATATTCAGTTCCAATGCATCGGCACCTGCCTCTTGAAGTCGTTTTGCAAAGCCGACCCACTCTGCATTGGAAATGCAGTTGATGCTGGCAATAATGGGGATGAGTACCTCCTTTTTGGCCGATTTAATTAGTTGGATGTATTCATTCAGGCGCTCTTCTTTGAGATGTAGATCTAGATAATCAAATGTTTCGGAATATTGATTGTAAATGAAAGTGTTTTTTTCGGCCTCTTGATGTTGGTGTTCAATTTCATTCACTATTTCTTCTTCAAAAATAGATTTCAAAACCACGGCTGCGGCGCCAAATTTTTCCAGTTTTTTGATTTCGCTGATGCTTGATGTCAGGCCGCTGCTACCAATTATCAATGGATTTTTTAAATTTAACCCCAAATAATTACTTGTTAGATCCATCATCTTTTCTGATTTTTTATTGACTGATTAAATTGATTTTTCGATTTTATTCTTTAAGTAGTTGTGAATTCCATTTGCCGCTTTTCGTCCATCGCCCATGGCCAAAATAACCGTAGCGCCGCCTCTCACAATATCGCCACCGGCAAAAAGTTCAGGAATGCTGGATTGCATTTCTTTTTCATCAACGATAATTGTTCCCCAACGACTCACTTTCAATCCTGGTAAACTTTGAGGGATCAGTGGATTTGGCGAAACGCCCACACTCACAATGACCAAATCTACATCCATTTCGTATTCGGAGCCTTCAATCGGCACGGGTCTTCTTCGTCCGGAGCTGTCCGGTTCGCCGAGTTCCATTTTTTGCACTTTCATGCGGTTTACTCTTCCTTTTTTGTCGGCAAAATATTCCAAAGGATTGTTGAGATTGAGAAATTCGATGCCTTCTTCGAGGGCATGTTTTATTTCTTCTTTACGAGCGGGCATTTCGTCGAGTGATCGGCGATAGATAATCATGGCACGTTCTGCCCCCAAACGTTTGGCAGTACGAACGGAATCCATTGCTGTATTTCCACCACCGATGACGGCTACATTTTTGCCAAGGAAAATGGGGGTATCGTAATCGTCGTGAGCCGCATTCATGAGGTTTACACGTGTAAGATATTCGTTCGACGAAAGAATCCCGTTGGCATTTTCGCCCGGGATATTCATAAAATTAGGCAATCCGGCACCGCTGCCGGCAAAGAATGCCTGAAAGCCTTCTTCTTTTAGTTCTTCGATGGTGGCTGTTTTTCCTACAATAAAATTGGTGATAAACTCAACGCCCATTTTTTTGAGGTTATTGATTTCCACATCCACGATTTCATTTGGCAATCGGAACTCAGGAATGCCATATTTTAATACTCCGCCCGGCTCATGCAATGCTTCGAAAACACTTACCGCATAGCCCAATTTAGCCAAGTCGCCGGCGGCGGCTAGTCCCGAAGGTCCTGAGCCAATAATAGCTACTTTTATTCCATTTGATGGTGCCACTTCGGGGATATACATATTTCCCGAATTGCGTTCCCAATCGGCAACAAAACGTTCAAGATTTCCGATTGCTACCGGTATTTTTTTCAATTTTTGAGTATAAAAACAACTCGCCTCACATTGTATTTCTTGTGGACAAACCCGTCCGCAGACAGCCGGAAGGGCATTCGTTTCTTTCAGCGTACGAGCAGCCGCAGCAAAATCTTGCTTTTCCACATATTTGATAAATTTGGGGATATTGATGTTTACCGGACAGCCTTGAATACAAGTTGGATCTGGACAGTCGAGACAACGCTGTGCTTCTTCAATCGCCATTTGAACAGTAAGTCCTCTGTTGACTTCGATTGAACTTTTTGCTCTTTCGGTAGGGTTTTCTTCAGGCATGTGTACCCGAATTTTTGCCGTACGGTCTTTTGCTTTTAGCGCATTGCGCAATTCTTCGCGCCATTCTTGACTTCTTTCTTGTTTTAAATATTCGCTACTATTTTCCATTATGCAACCACATTTTTAAGTCCTTCAAGATACGTTTGATATGCCTGGTATTCTTCCTCTTTAAATCCGCCCAAACGTGTTAGCAATTCGTCGAAATTTACTTCATGGGCATTGAATTCAGGGCCATCGACACAGACGAATTTTGTTGTGCCTCCAACGGTAACCCTACATGCACCGCACATTCCTGTCCCATCAACCATAATTGCATTTAAGCTTGCTTCGGTGGGGATATTGTATTTTTTTGTTAGCATACTGCTGAATTTCATCATAATGGCGGGGCCGATGGTGATGACTTTGTCCACTTTTTCGCGTAGTATAACTTCTTCCATTCCGTGAGTTACCAAACCCTGTTTTCCATAAGAACCGTCGTCGGTCATGATGATGACTTCGTCAGAAAATTCGCGCATTTCTTTTTCTAAGATCACAAGGTCTTTTGAACGTGCCGCCAAAACGGTGATCACTCGATTTCCTGCTTTGTGCATGGCTTCTACAATGGGAAGAAGAGGAGCGGTTCCAACACCGCCACCGGCACACAGAACGGTTCCTAATTTTTCGATGTGAGTTGCCTGACCAAGTGGTCCTACTACATCTGTTACCAAGTCGCCTACATTTAGATTTGCTATTTTATGACTTGTAACGCCTACTTTTTGGATAATCAGCGTAATGGTCCCTTTTTCCGGGTCGGACGACGAAATAGTGAGCGGAATACGTTCGCCTTTTAGTCCAAGTTTGACAATTACAAAATGGCCGGCTTTGCGTTTTTTTGCTATTCGGGGAGCTTCTATTTCGAGTTTTACTACGTTTTCTGAAAGATTCTCGACGGCTATAATTTTATTCATTTGTCTTGGTTTTGTTTTTAGTGTTGAAGGCTCGTTTATTTCCAATCGGCAAATTCTCCGAACGAAAAAAACGATTCTAAATGTTTTATATGATCAAAATGACGAAATGTTGCTTTTTTTTTAAAATATTTGTTTTGTTTTTAAATTCGGAAAATTTACATGCGTTTGACAGTCAGTAATATATATTTGTGTGCGTAGTCTGTTATTTTTTTAACGCAAGCCGTCAAAAATACTCAATAATTTAGTATTACAAATAGGGCGATGTAATTAAATTTTGAATTTTGAATTACGAATTTTGAATTACGAATACAACATTCACCATTCAACATTC
>DMBV01000016.1 GCA_003445975.1 Bacteroidales bacterium | reverse complement strand
CTTGCGGGAGCTTTTGCCGAAATAAAAAGAAATATTTTGCCTAAGGATTATCCACGAATCGATTTTTCGGCTTTTAAAATAATATTGATAGAAGGAAGCGGACACACTTTGAACAATATGAGCGAAAACGCGAAGCAAACTTCCCGAAAATACCTCGAAAATATGGGTGTAACGATCTTAACAGAAACCTTTGTCGAAAACTACGATGGCGAAATTTTGACCTTGAAAGGAGGACCGACAATCAAAACAAAAACGGTTATTTGGGCTGCGGGCGTTATTGGAAATAATATCGAAGGAATTCCTGAAAATGAAATTAAGCGCGGAAATAGAATTGCCGTAAACAGAACAAACCAAACACTTTTTAGCGATGACGTTTTTGCACTTGGCGATATTGCGTATATGGAAACGCCTAATTATCCCTTCGGCCATCCACAAGTAGCAAATGTGGCTATAAACCAAGCCGTGAATCTGGCAAAAAATTTAAACAGAATTAAAAAAGGAAAACCACAAAAAGAATTTGAATACAAAGATCTTGGTTCAATGGCTACCATAGGGCGAAACAAAGCGGTGGTTGACTTTCCATTTGTCCGATTCAAAGGGTATTTCGCTTGGGTAGTTTGGATGTTTTTGCACTTGATGCTCATCTTGAGTGTTCGAAACAAACTCATCGTTTTTATCAACTGGGCATTTGCTTACATCACCAAAGACACTTCGTTGCGTTTAATCCTTACACCGGCGACTAAGAAATAATTACAGTTTGGAGAATAAAAAAACCGGAAAATTTTGTTTTCCGGTTCAGTCTGAATTTTAAAAAAATCTTTATAGGCTTCTTTCAGCGAAAGCGCTGATTTATTTTGCAAAACGTGGGCAGTTTTGGTTTCCAAAACCGGCTCCACCTTTTCCACACATTCCTTTTCCAGCGCCCATTCCTTTTCCAGTACCTTGATGTGCATCAAATAAAACTTTTTGAGAGTCTGTAAGTAAACTTCTAACAGCCAAACGATGTTCAGCAGCATTTTTTTGTACTTGAGCACGTACTCCACTCATGTCGTCGATCACTTTCGAAATGGCTTTCAAATCTTGATTGTTTCCGGTTTGAAGACTGCGTTTTTTGGCAGCAAGTTCACCAAGTTGGTTTTGCAAAGGAAGGTTTTTTGCGATAAGTGCTGTACGTAAATCGTTCACCTTTGTTTGTTGATCGGCTGATAAATCTAAAAATGCACAATTGCCGTTGGCCGCATTTTGATTCATTCCCTGGCCCATCATTCCTTGACCTTTTGGAGACATTCCTTGTCCTCTTTGTGCCATAGCACTATAGCCAAACGCTACAATCATGCTCAATACTAATACGCTCGATAAAATACTTTTTGTTTTCATAATCTTCGTTTTATAATAAATTAAAATGTTGTTTTTAAAAATCTGCTTCTTTGACAGCGTTGAGAAAAAAAGGTTTAAAGGCATAAAAATATTTTTTTCTCTTTCTGCTTTGTTTTTCATTACTCAATCAAAATATTAGCCTTTATCGGCTTAAGGGAATATGAACAAATGAATTCGCCATCGGTGGAAGATTAGGCTTAGTGCAGGGAACCCTCTTTTTGTGTGTGCGGATTTTAGAGAACATTAAATAACTTGCTCATTTTGTGGAATATTCAAAATATTATTTTAATTTTGGGAATATAACATTAACGCAACACTTCCTGAAAATAATTCTGCAAATAGATTCGACGGTATTGAACGATTAAAAATGTTTATATGATTAATAAACAAGACTTTAAGAATATAAATTCCTTGAAAACTAATGTGAAAATACTCGCAATTGGTGGGTACATGGATGTTGGCAACAAGTGTAAGAGCGACCGACGACAGACGGATACGATATTGATAGATAATAACGAAAGAAAGGATTTAGCTTTTTGACAAGACAGTACAAATTTGATGGAAATTTATTTTGTTTTTTTTCTTTCCCCCGCAAAAAAAGAAGGAAACCCCACCCACATTGCACGCATTGGCAAAGCCGCACACTTGTCCTGAGCTTGACGATGGAAGCCAACGCTTAAACCAAAGCTTTGTCAAAGAGTGCAATCTTGCCAATATTATAAATAAAATTTTGTTTGTGAAAGAATTTTGATTAATTTTGTTGCTTAAAGTCAACAGGAAAATGATTAAAAAAGGAATACTTAACCAACTTATACAAAATCACGACTTAATTAGTCTTGAGCAACATTTGGTATATTCCTACTTGATAATCAATAATCTTGGTTTTGACGAAAACCCAATTCTGACAAACTATTTCAAAGATTTCAAGCAAATACCCCAACTATATTTCGATACTTCGACACTCTCTATTTCTACAATAAAGGAGCTTGAAAATCATCTTGAACTAATAATACCTATAACTGACCGAAAGTTTAACGGTGCTTTTTTTACTCCAGACTACATTATTGATTTTATAATAAATGAAGTTCAACCACAAGAGAATCACAAAAACCTTGACCCAAGTTGTGGATGCGGTGCTTTCTTAGTTGGTTTAACGGATTATTACAAAAGAACTTTTGGCAAACCAATAAAAAAAATAATTCAAGAAAATATTTATGGTTCAGACATACTTGAATATAATATTCATAGAGCTAAACTAATACTAACAATTTACGCTCTACAACACGGAGAACAACTTGCAGACAGCGATTTTAATCTTTATCATCAAGACAGTTTAAAAGCAAATTGGGAACAACAATTTGATAATATTGTAGGCAATCCTCCATATGTAAAATTTCAAGACCTATCTGACGAAAATAGAACCTATTTAGCCAAGCATTGGACAACAGTTGAAGGGGGAACTTTTAATTTGTATTTTGCTTTTTTTGAACTTGGTTATAAATTATTAAAACCAACTGGAAAACTTGGCTACATAACACCAAATAACTATTTTACTTCACTTGCAGGAGAAGCAATTCGTAAATATTTTCAAAACAAAAAATGTGTTTCAAGGATTATAGATTTTAGCCACAAAAAAGTTTTTGATGCTCAAACTTATACAGCACTTACGTTTTTAAACAAACAAGAAAACGAAGCAATTATCTTTGACAGAATTAAGGAGGGATATAGCCCTGAAGATTTTTTACCAAATGCAAACGGTTCTCCCAATTACATAAAAGACCTCAATTTTAAAAAGTGGAGACTCCTAAAAACAGAAGAACAACAAAATATCAAAACAATAGAAACAATTGGCTTACCAATTGGTAAACTGTTTGATATTTCCGTAGGTATTGCAACGTTAAAGGACGAAATATTTTTTATTGACGGCACTAAAACAAAAAATGATTTCTATTTAAAAACAACCGACAAAGGAATATTTGAAATTGAAAAAGAAGCAGTAAAACCAGTTTACAAAATTTCCGATTTCAAAACACAAGAAGAAGTCGAGCAAAATACAAGGAAAATTATTTTTCCGTATATCATTAAAAAAGGAATTGCTACCGCAATTCCTGAAAATGATTTTAAAAATAAATTTCCAAAATGTTATTCTTATCTTTTAACTGAAAAAGAAAATTTATTAGCAAGAGATAAAGGTAAAGTAACTTATAGTCCTTTCTATGTTTGGGGTAGAACACAAGGACTTACAAGAATAGGAAAGAAAATTTTAAATCCTACATTCAGCTTACACCCAAGATTTTTATTAGTTGAAGAACCCGTAGCTTTTTTTACTAATGGTTATGGACTTTTTTTCCGTGAACCAGAAATTCAAGGTTTGTTCGATGAACCTATTAATCCAATAAGCAAAATAGAAAACATAGACGTAGTTCAGAAAATTTTAAACTCTTTTGTAATGGATTATTATGTAACAAAAACAAGCGTTGCAATTGAAGGCGGTTATCCTTGTTATCAAAAAAATTTCATTGAGAAATTTACAATACCTGAATTAACTCAAGAAGAAATAAATACTATTAGGAATTTTTTCAATCCACAAGAAATTGACGAATTTTTAGTGGAGAAATATCATTTGAATTTACCGGTACCAAACCTTGTAGAATAAATTTTCAGTAAATCGGAAATAAAATTCGGGAAGCTTAAATTTTGTATTGTGGCTATTGAATTTGAAGGCAGTAGATTATCTTTCTTTAATTCCGCATCAGTATTGTAAACTTTCGGAATCCTCTGACTAAAATCAACGATTAATAAGCAAACTCTTTCGTATTTAAAATGGTCACCTGTTGTCGTTGCTCGATTATTAACGGCAGCAAAAGAAAGCAAGTATTTTTCAATGTGTTTAGCAACGCCTTTGACATTCTTGTATTTTATTTGTTTGTTATTTGCTGATGTGCTATCATATTCATTTACCGCAATCATATAAAATTCACCCAAAACCATTTTGGGACACCGTAAATGCAAATTTAATGCTTCAGCAAATGTTCTTTCATAAAGCGTATCAAAGTTTTTTGCCGAACTGCTCAATTGACTACGAACATTTATTGATAAAGATTTTTCAGTTAAATCGAAACCGTATTTATCTTCTTGTCCGTAAAGTATTCCTTGAAAATTGAGAATTTCTTTTTTTTGTTTAACATTATTTGGTGTAACACAAACATCTTGGTCTTTTTTCTTAAAAAAACCAGAAAGTGGCAATTCTCCATTTGATTGTTCGTAAGGTGGATTAAGTAAATCGGGATTAACTTTATTGCGAATTAATTCTGCTTTTACAACTTCGTGTAATAATTTTATTGGTTTCTGACTTCTAATCAGATTGTTTTTCCCTTCTGTTCCAGATTTTTTAATAGCAGCTTCAATTGACTTTTTAATTTCATTTACTGCTTGTTGTAGTGTTATCAAATTCATCGTAGTTAAAAAACTCTTTAAGTGTTACATTTAAAGCTGTGGCTATTTTTTCAATATTCATAATAGAAATGTTTCTTTGCCCATTTTCCACACTTGCTATATAACTTCTATCTAAATCAGCGGTATATGCTAAATCTTTTTGAGACATACTTGTTAATTCGCGAAGATTTTTTATTCGTAATCCGATTTTTGATTTTACATCCATAATGCAAAATTGATTAATTGTTGACTATAAATCAAAGACTATAAGTAACATTGAAAATTATTTTTATCTTTGCATTTTGCAAGCACATTGCCAAAGCCCCACGAGCCAACGCAACAACCGAAGCTTTGTCAAAGAGCTTGCAAAGCCTACGCACCGAGAGAAATTGTTTTAAAAAATTTGCCGACACTTAAAAAAATAAAAAACGCTGACACACGAACCGGCAGAAAAGAAAGAAAGTAAAATGACAATGACACGGAAACTGAATAATGACAATGGTTTACAAGGCTGGAAGACAGAACGCCAGCTGGTAACAGGCGGTATATTTTATTGCCGATACAGTGCGGGTTTCAGCGTTTCTGCATCTAATAAACTTTCGTGTAACTTGACAGTGACGTGCTCCGAAATCGGCAACAAAAACATACCGCCAATCCGTTGTGCACAATTTTGCAAGACACTCAATCACAGAAAATTATATTTATAAACATAAAGCAGAATAAATGAGACAACTTTTTTTTATCGGATTTGCATTTTTATTGATTACCAAAACTTATGGACAGATAAACATGAATGACTCAACCGTTCAGGTTATTGGATACTGGGATAAGAATGAAAAACAAACTTACATTGTGACGAATGAGAGTTATAAAGTAAAAGATTCAGATACAACATCAAGAGAATCCTACAAATATGCTGTTGATATAACTATTGTCGATTCTACAGCAGATTCTTACACAATTGATTGGTTTTATCATGATTATGACATTAAGGCGGACAATGAATTGATAAAAAAGCTTTCATCAATAGCCGAAGATATTACCGTTACCATTATGACGGATGGATTTGGCGCATTTAAAGAGGTGAAAAACTGGAAAGACATAAGAGATTTTATTCTCAAAGGAACTAAAATTCTTAAAAAGGAAACCAAAGACATTCCAAATATTGATAAGGTTATTAAGCAAATGGAAGATCTCTATAGCACAAAAGAATCCATAGAAGCTGCTGCAATTAAAGAAATTCAACAGTTTTACAATTATCATGGCGGGAAGTACAAACTAGGAGAAGAAATATCAGCCAGTATGAAAGTTGCAAATCTTTATGGAGGTGCACCTTTTGACACTGAAGTAACACTTTGGTTAGATGAAATAAACACTGAAGACAATAACTCTATAATAAGAATGCAACAAATTGTTAATTCAGAACAACTTACAAAAACCACTTTTGATTATTTGACAAAAATGGCAGAAACGATGAAAGTTCCTGGGCCAAAATGGGACGGTTTTCCGCCACTAAAAAATGAGACTTGGATATCTTCAAGAATACATAATGCTGGATGGGTCATTTATTCGATTGAAACTCAAGAAGTTTCTGCTGAAGGCGTTACGAATGTTAAGGAGAATATAATTGAGATTCAATAAAAAACTGCGCATAATAAATAAAACTCTGAGCGGTCTGTAAGACCCAGCGAGGAGTCATTATTTCGATAAACTCAGTACGAGTTNNTCTCATGCAGAATAATATTGATTTACAGCAAAAACAGACAGATTAGCATAGTATTCCAGTCCTCCTGAAAATGAAGGTTGCTTTGGAAAGAAAACCAATTACAACAATTTGGATAAAAGCAGAGAAGGAAGATCGTTATTGGGCGAACGGATGCGGGGCAATTCTCTGATTCTTTGCATAATACCCCCCACTCGGCTTAATATTCCACCAAGAGACAGGCATCCACCGAAAGGCAGCTTGCCTGCTGCAAGCAGGACAGACCCGCTTAAGTCGAACCAAAAAGTTTTCTCTTTATGTCAAGCATAATCTCTGATTAAACTTAGCTCGGGACTTTTACCATCAAAAACGCCCACATTACCCCAAATTTTTTTCTTTTGATAGATAGTGTCGCATTATTCGATTGTCGTTCATTCAATTTCAATGTTGTATTTTCGCAACAAGCCCACCACTTCTTCTTTCGAAAATTTTGCTTTCTTGATTTTATTATGTTCTGGGTCAAAAGAATAGTTGAAGGCTGTGCGGAAATCTGCTTTTTCTAAAAGGGTGTTTTCAAAATTTGACCCACTTAAATCGCAGTTCTCAAAATTCACGCCCATCATATCGGCCTCCGCAAAATCGGCCTCATAAAGTTGGCAATTTTTGAATCGCGTATTTCTCAGATTTCGTTTATAAAAGGAGGATAAATTCAACCGGCTGTTTTCGAATTGGATCGAAAACAAAAAAGCATTGCAATTTTCGAAATGCATGCCGAGTACTTTGCATTGGTGTAGTTTCACCTCTTTAAATGAAGTGTTTTTTATCCGAACATTGCTTAAATCGCAATTTTCAAATGTAGTGTTTTCAAAGCTATAATCCGAAACATCAACATTCGAAAAATTGCAGTTCGCAAAAATGCAATGATCGTAGTCCGCTTTTGCCAACTTCGTTATTGAAAAATCCAAATCCGCAAATTCTGTGTTTTCTATTAAGAGTGCATTCATTTTTTTGTTTTATGAGAGGACGAAAATCAGTAAACAAAAATAGCAAATCCCGAAATCAATGGGTAAGGAATGCCGAAAATGAGTTTAAGGCCCCAAAATGCTGCCTAATTTATAATCGTTACAAATTGGCGTGTTCAAAACAAATGCATTTCTAAAATAGTAATTTTATGCTGAAAACAAATCATAATTTAGAGAGAGCAAAGTACACATATTCATAAAAATCGAATTTTATTTATGACACACAAAGAAACCAGCAGAAGAGATTTTCTGAAAAAATTAGCCATTGGTGGTGGTGGAGTCGTTATTTTAGGAAAATATCATTTCCTTTTTGGGAATGAGCCTACAAACGGACTGCTTAAAGCCATTGTTGTCGATTTTGACAAATGTACAGGTTGCCGCACTTGCGAAACCGTTTGTTCGGCTTTTCATCATCCCGTTCAAATCGACGGCGAACAACTCAATGGATTGGGAAACCCAAAATTGGGAAATATTCAAGTTTATCATTTCAATCCCGATGTGGATATTCCAAGCGTTTGCGCCAATTGCCCCGACACTCCATGTGTAAATGCTTGCCCCGTCACCGCCGATCCAAAGGCCATTCGTAAATCCATCTACCGCGATCAGCTTACGCAAGCCATTCGTACCAACCACGATGTTTGCATCAGTTGCGGTTCATGCGCCGATGCGTGTAACACAGAACGCACCGGTGTCATCAAAATGAATCCGAAAACCAATCATCCGGAGCATATTTGCGATCAGTGCGGTGGCGATCCTCAGTGCGTAAAATATTGTCCTTTTGGCGCTTTGTCGTTTAAAGACGTAGATATCAAGGGCGCTTATTTTGGATTGTCGCCCCAAGAAATTGCCGAAAAATTATTTGAACGTTATTATGAAGCAGAGGAGGTGATCAATGGATAATATAATGGGACAATATGGTATTTTGTTGGATATAAATCTGACTACCAAAGAAATAAAGAAAACGCCGGTAAGCAAAAGCGATCTAAAAAATTTTCTGGGCGGAAGAGGTTTGGGAATGAAAATTTTATGGGATCGAATCAAAAAACCCGGCCTCAATCCTATGTCGCCCGAAAATCCCTTGTGTTTTATGCCGGGACCTTTTAGTGGATTGCCAATTCCCTCTTCTTCGCGAACAACCGTTGTTACGAAATCGCCAAGAACTTCACCTGAAAACAAAAAGTACGAACATTCTTCCACTGTTTCCTACGCCAATATGGGCGGATTTTTTGGTCCGGAAGTAAAGTTTGCGGGCTACGATGGCATTGTAGTATTGGGAAAAGCCAGCTCGCCCGTATATATTCTTATCGAAGACGATAAAGTAGAAATTAAAAGCGCCCTTTCCTATTGGGGAATGGGAACCGATAGTTTTGATAAGGCATTAATCGAAAAATATGGAAAAGAGTACCAATCGTGTTACATTGGCCAAGGTGGCGAAAATTTGGTTCCGTATGCCAGTATTTTAAACACCGCTGCCCGAGCAGCCGGACGTGGTGGAGTTGGAGCCGTAATGGGATCAAAAAACCTGAAAGCGATTGTTGTAAAAGGAACAAAACAACCTCAATTGGCTAAGCATAAAATGTATCTCGAACTATTGGAAAAAGCCAGAACAGCTTTTCGGGAAGACATAGAAGGTGTTGAATATTGGCGTTCGGGAGGAACTGCTCATGCTTTGCAAAACTCCAGCAATAATGGAACCATGGCGGTGCGAAATTACCGCGAAGGAACCTTTAAAGAAGTGGAAATGATCAATACAAAATCGGCCAGAACACAAATTTGGAAACGCGATTTTGCCTGTTTCTCATGCCAATTGGCCTGCAAAAAAAGCGGATTTGCCAAAGGGGCTTATGGTGGAGTTGTACACGATGGCCCGGAATACGAAACCGGCACCATGTTGGGAGCCAATCTTTTGATTTCAGATTTGGCCGGTCTAAATAAAATGATCGCTATTTGCGATGATTATGGCATCGACATCATCACAACGGGAGGCGTACTGGGTTTTTTAATGGAAGCCAGAGAAAAAGGAATGATTGATTTAACTTTTTTGGACGGAATTGATCTCACATGGGGAAATGTGGATGCTTCTATCGAAATGATTCATAAAATTGCCCGCCGTCAGGGAATAGGAAAAATTGCTTCCTTGGGTGTAAAAGCCTTGGCGCAGAAAATCGGAAAAGGTTCAGAAGAATTTGCCATTCATGTAAAAGGGCATGAACTGGCCGCTTGGAATGTGAACGTAAATGCTGAACGAATGATGATTACTTATGCTACGGCAAATAGAGGCGCATGCCATCTGAATAGCTCAAGCTTTAGTCGTCAAAACAATAGTGCAATACAGGATTCGTTGGGCGCTTGTAGTTTTGCGGGCGGCTGGTACAAAAACGATATCTCGTATCGAAAATTTATTGAAGCCATCACCGGCGAAGAACATACCGACGAAGAATTTAATCAAATTGGCGAACGTGTTTTTAATCTGGAGAAAATGTTCAATTATCGGGAAGGTTTTACACGTGCCGACGACAAGCTTCCGGAACGCTTCTTTAAAGATGCACATACGTATGGCAAAGGAAAAGATGTATTGGCTTCTCATGCCGATTTTGATAAATGGATAGAAAAATACTATACCGAACGAGGATGGGATTTGCAAACCAGTATGCCGAAATCGGAAAAACTCGCTCAGCTCGGACTGGAATTTACACTTTAGCCGCGAGACGAATTCAATGGACGATGCTTTTTTAGAAGGAGCGTCGTCCTTTGTTTGCAGAAAACCAGCTTATTTCATTCACTTATTTTAACTTTTTACCACTGAAAATTTTCCTACTTTTGCTGCTAAAATTTTAGAACAATGGCTGCAGGAACAGAAAAAATTAGTGGTGAAGGTTTGACTTACGACGATGTACTTTTGATTCCCGCTTATTCGGAGGTTTTGCCTCGCGAAGTGGATGTAAGAACTCGATTCACGCGCAATATTAGTCTCAATATCCCCATTATTTCTGCCGCAATGGATACTGTTACAGAATCTAAAATGGCCATTGCGCTGGCGCAAGAAGGCGGAATTGGTGTGATTCACAAGAATATGACGATCGAAATGCAGGCCGGAGAAGTGATCAAAGTGAAACGAGCAGAAAACGGAATGATTATCGATCCCATCACCATTTCTTCTAAAGCACTCGTGTCGGATGCACTTTCTTTGATGAGCGAATACCGCATTGGTGGAATTCCGGTGGTGGATAAATCGAATAAACTGGTAGGAATTGTTACCAATCGCGACTTGCGCTTTGAACGAAAACTCGACAGAGCAATCAAAGAGGTGATGACAAAAAAAGTAGTGACAGTGAGCGAGTTCACCACTTTTGATAAAGCAGCCGATATTTTGCAAGAAAATAAAATAGAAAAACTGCCCGTCGTAAATAAGGAAAATAAATTGGTAGGTTTAATTACCTATCGAGATATCATCAAGATAAAAGAACGTCCAAATGCCTGCAAAGACGACCGTGGACGCTTGCGTGTTGCTGCAGCAATTGGAATTGGCGGCGATACCATGAGTAGAACCGAAGCCCTTGTTAAAGCAGGTGTGGACGCTTTGGTTTTGGATACTGCTCACGGGCACACAAAAGGAGTTATCCTAACTTTGAAAAAGATAAAAGAACTGTATCCAAATATGGAGGTTGTTGTTGGGAATATTGCCACCGGCGATGCAGCAAAAGCTTTGGTTGAAGCCGGCGCCGATGCTGTTAAAGTTGGGATTGGGCCCGGCTCTATTTGCACTACTCGTGTGATTGCAGGTGTAGGCGTTCCTCAGTTTTCTGCTGTTTTAAACGTTGCCGAAGCCATCAAAGGAAGCGGAGTTCCGGTAATTGCTGATGGTGGAATTCGATATACAGGCGATATTGTGAAAGCGTTGGCTGCCGGCGCCGATACAATTATGGCTGGTAGTTTGTTTGCCGGTGTGGATGAGTCGCCGGGTGAAACGATTATATTTGAAGGCCGGAAATTCAAGTCGTACCGCGGAATGGGTTCGGTGGAAGCCATGCAGCAAGGTTCCAAAGACAGGTATTTTCAGGATATGGAAGACGAAATAAGCAAACTGGTTCCGGAAGGAATTGTGGGGCGAGTTCCTTATAAAGGAAGTCTTTCTGAGGTAATTCACCAGATGGTTGGTGGATTGCGTGCCGGAATGGGATATTCGGGTTCAAAAGATGTACAAACGCTTCAACAAGCAAAATTTACAAAAATTACTGCCGCCGGAGTTATTGAAAGTCATCCACACGATATTTCAATCATGCGCGAGGCACCAAACTATAGTCGTTAATTTTTTCAAAAATAGAGATATGCTAAAAAAATGGCTTTTTATACTTGGGTTAGGAATTGTAACTATTTCGACAAATTACGCACAAAACTCAGAAAAGATACTCCTTCAGATAGGAAACGAGAAAGTTGAAACGGAAGAATTTTGGGCTATTTATCAGAAAAACAATAAAATAAATATAGAGGGCAAAAAAACAGATTTAGACGAATACCTCGATCTATTCATAAAATTCAAACTGAAGGTAAAAGAAGCCAAAGATGCTCATTTGGATACGAATGCTGCTTTTGTTAAAGAATTGAACGGGTATCGCCAACAGCTTGTAAAACCTTATTTGGTGATAGAAGAAATAAACGAGCAAACAGTAAAAGAAGTTTATGCCCGCATGCAGAATACTGTTAGAGCCAGTCATATTTTGTTGCGCTTAGGCGAGAATGCAACTCCAGCCGATACTTTGGTTGCTTATCAAAAAGCGAATAAGATCAGGGAAGAGATTCTTGGTGGAAAATATAGCTTCACCGATGCGGCCGTTTTGTTTTCCGAAGATCCATCGGCGCGAGATATGGATATGGGAGCCGATCGTCCGAAACGTCCGGGAAACAAAGGCGACTTGGGCTATTTTGGCGCTTTTGATATGGTTTATCCATTCGAAGAAGCTGTTTTTCATTTGAAGATAGGAGAAATTTCGCATCCGGTACAAACGCGCTTTGGCTATCATTTAATCTTATTGACGGACAAAATTCCAGCCTTTTCGCAAGCCCGAGCAGCGCATATCTTTATTCAAAACGCGGCCTCGGAATCGGCCATCGATTCTTCTAAGATAAAAATAGAAGAAATTTACGCGCTGATTCAGCAAGGACAATCTTTTGAAGATTTGGCTCTGCGCTATTCCGACGATAAAGGCTCAAGCGAAAAAGGAGGCGAATTGCCCTGGTTTTCGGCCAACAGAATGGTTCCGGAATTTATCGAAGCAATTTCAAAAATGCAAATTGGCGAGATTTCGAAACCGCTCAAAACGAGTTTTGGTTGGCATATTCTCAAATACCTCGAATTAAAGCCTTTGGGAAGTTTTGAGACTTTGGAAAAAGACATCAACGAAAAGTTGAAACGCGATGTAAGATCGGCCAAAGGAGAACAAGCCAAAATTGCCCAAATCAAGCTGGAAGAAAATTTTCAGGAATTTCCGGAGGCAGCAACCGAAGCTTTGAAGGCCATTAACAGCGATTTTTACAACAAAGACTTTGATATTCAATCGTTGAAAAACTTGCAAAAGCCCGTTTTTAAAATCCGCGACCAAATTTATACTCAATTTGATTTCTTAGAATTTGTATTCGCACGGCGAACTGCCACCATGCCACCAAATGCACAAAGTTTGTATCAGAGCTCTTTCAATGAATACAAAGATAGGGCGTGCTTGGCGTTTGAAGAAAAGCATTTGGAAGAAAAACAGTTCGATTTCCGCTTGATCATGAATGAATACCGCGAAGGGCTGCTTTTGTTTGAAGTCATGGACAAGAAAGTATGGTCAAAAGCTTCTTCGGATACGCTCGGACTTCAAGATTTCTTTCGCCAAAATCAAAAAAAATACCAATGGAAAGAAAGAGCCGAAATAAGTGTGTTTCATTTTAACGACAAAAGTTATTTTGGAAAGGTAAAGGAAATGCTCTTAAACAAAAAAACAGAAGAAGAAATACTTCAGGAAGTAAAAACGGATAGCCTTATGCCCATTCGGATCGAAACCTTGAAAATTGAAAAAGGGCAAAATTCGCCTTACGGAGGTTTCAAATGGAAAAAAGAGGCTGTTTATACGCTCAAAGATGCAAATGGAAAGGATGATCAGATTGTTGTTTTTCGCGAACTATTCAAGCCGGAACAAAAGCAGTTCAACCAAACGCGAGGACTCGTCATTGCCGACTATCAAGATTTTCTGGAAAAACAATGGCTTACAGATCTGAGAGCAAAGTATGAAATTGTCGTAAACAAAGAAGCTTTAAAGGAATTAAAAAAGCGAAATAATTGATGAATACAATAAATAAAATAGTGTTTTTTGTTTTCTTGCTGGGACTCGCATCCTGTGCCAACAATGGCCAGGGGAAAGATGGTGTTATTCTGGCACGCGTAAAAGAACATTATTTTTATTTTTCCGATATCAAAGAGCATATTTCGCCGGGGATCAGTTCTACCGATTCTTTGCAATTGGTTCAAAGCCTCGTAAATTCGTGGGTTCGCAATGAAATTTTACTTCTGCATGCGGAAAGCAACCTGCCCGATAGTTTGAAAGATTTTACAAAACAGATGGCCGAATACCGAAACTCGCTGCTTTTGTTTCAGTTTAAAAAACGCTATATCGAACAAGAGCTCGATACCGTTATTTCGGAATACGAAATGGCAAAATATTATTCGGAACATCTGAGTGATTTTGAACTTAAGGAAAGCATTGTGCAATTTAGCTTTATTCAAATGAAAGAAAATTCGCCACAACTGCTCAGGGCGCGATCCTTATTTCAACAGGTAGGCGATCTTGACCTACAAAAAACAAAACTGGAGAATTTTTGTGTTCAAAATGGCGTGGATTATTTTACCGACGACGAAAAGTGGATTCCCTTCAATGATGTTTTGTCGAAAATCCCGCTCACCACATACAACAATGCTGTTTTTTTGAAAAACAACAAATTTATTGAGTTCAAAAATGCCCCATTTGTCTATTTTATTTACATCAAAGATTATAAAGTGGCCGAAGAAATATCGCCTTTGGAGTTTGAACGCGATAAAATAAAGCGGATAATTTTGAACAAAAGAAAGCTATTATTAATTGAAAACATGGAAAGTGCTTTATTTGAGCGCGCTTTTCAACAAAAGAATTTTGAGATTTATTAATTTGAATGATGGCATTCGATTATTGTCTTAATTTTGAACCCAATCAGCTAACGAAAGAAAATTAAAATGAAGAAGACTTTTTCAATACTCACCTTTGCCCTTTTAAGCTTGCTTGCCTTTGCGCAAGACATCAATCAGAAACCACTAACCGTATTGGATGAGGTGGTAGCCGTTGTTGGCAAAAACATCATCCTTCAATCCGATATTGAAACCCAATATATGCAACATCGCATGCAAGGTTATGTAGAAGGAAGTTCTGCAACGATTAAGTGCGATATATTGAAAGAGCTGATTTTTCAAAAATTACTTCTCAATCAAGCGGATATCGACAGCATTGTTGTGAATAGTTCCTCTGTAAATCAAGAATTGGACCGGAGATTTAAATATTTTATTTCGCAATTTGGAAGTCAGGAAAAACTGGAAGAATATTATCACAAAACGGTAGATCAGTTCAAAGAGGAAATGCGTGAAATTATTCAGGATCAGTTGATGCAGCAAGAAGTTCAGTCTGCCATCACAAAAAACGTAAACATTACACCCAAGGAAATCAAAGCTTTTTTCAAGGAAATACCAAGCGACAGTTTGCCATTGATCAATACGGCCTATCAAGTGGCCGAAATTGTAAAAAAACCACCTGTTTCAGCAGCAGAAAAATTAGCTGTTAAAGAGCGGCTTTTGGGTTTGAGAACGCGGGTTTTGAAAGGCGAAAATTTTGCTACCTTGGCTATCCTTTATTCGGAAGATCCGGGTTCGTCCAAAAAAGGTGGTGAGCTTGGAATGTACGGAAGAGGCGAATTGTATCCCGAGTTTGAATCGGTTGCCTTTGGATTGAAAGAAGGCGAAATTTCCGGTATTGTTGAAACAGAGGCCGGATACCACGTTATCCAAATGATTGAGCGAAAAGATGATTTTATCAATGTGCGCCATATTTTGCTTCGCCCTAAAATCTCTCCAATCGAGCTTCAAAAAGCTGCCAACTTCTTGGATAGCATTCATGGCTTGATTTTGAGCGATAGCATTTCTTTTGCCGATGCAGCAAGGCTCTTTTCGGACAATCAAAACCGCTTTAATGGGGGATTAATTATCAATCCAAATTCGGGCAATTCAAAATTCCAAGCCGAAGAATTGGATCCAAAAATATTTTATGTGATCGACAATATGGAAATAGGACAAGTTTCCGGTTCGGTAAGCTTTACTACCGAAGAAAATATGCCCGCCTTCCGCATGCTTCAATTAGTAGATAAAACGGCTCCTCACAAAGCCAATATGGAACAAGATTATGATGTAATTCAAAAAGCAACGATCAATAAAAAGAAACAGCAAGTCATTGATCAGTGGGTAATTCTTCGTGCAGCAAAAACCTATATCCGAATAAACGAGAAATACAACAAATGTTCGTATTACGAAACGTGGCAGTCGAAATAATCGCACAGCAAGAAGCGAATGCTTGAATTTGAAAAAATAGAGCGCCCTTTGCCTGCAAACTTTGTGATGTCAAATCTGCTGTTGTTAGCCGGAGCAGGGCAAAATGTGGGAAAGACGAGTTTTGGAGTGGCTTGTATTCAATATCTGAAAAGATTGAATTACAAAGTGTATGCGCTTAAGATTACGCCGCACTTCCATTCCGAAAATCCCGCTCATCTGATTGTTCAGGAAAAAGATTTTCAAATTTCGCTCGAAAAAGACATAAACGGATCCAAAGACAGCTCGCGTTTGTTGAGAGCCGGTGCTGATGAAGTTTTTTTTGTTCAAACCAAGTCAGACCAAGCTTTGGCAAAAGCCTTTAATTTGGTGAGCACACTGGCCGACAATCAGGTATTGTGGGTTTGTGAATCGGGAGGACTGCGCGAAATTGTGGAACCGGGACTGTTTCTGTATTTCAAAATGAAAGATCAATTCCCAATCAAAGCATCGGCACAAAGACTTATACCGTTGGCCAACAGAATTGTAGCGTTCGACGGAATAAATTTTGATTTCTCGCCCGAAGAAATACAAATACAAAATCATCGATTTTGCCTGAAATAGCAGTGACTTAAAGCTCTTCTTTGAGCCAATTCCAAATTATTGTTTTGCCATACGGAGTCATGATGGACTCCGGATGAAATTGTATGCCTTTGAGCTTGTATTTTTTGTGCCGCAAAGCCATGATAATATTTTCTTCGCTGCGGGCAATTATTTCTAAATCAGTTGGAAATTCATCCTGCGAAACCGCCCAACTGTGATACAATCCTACTTGAGTTTCGTTTGGAACACCTTCAAAAAGGTTGTCGTCCTTTAAAATCGCAATGGTTTTGCTGAGACCATGAACGGCTTGTTCGAAATTGTACAATTTCCCACCAAAAGCCTCGGCAATGGCATGATGTCCCAAACATACGCCCAAAATGGATTTCGAGGGAGCATAGTTTCGGATAATCTCTGACATCAAGCCGGCATCGCGAGGAAGTCCGGCGCCGGGCGAAAGCATGATCTTATCATAAAAAGCCACTTCTTCCAAATGGATTTTGTCGTTTTTTATGATATCAAGCCGTTTTACGCCAAACTGGTCGATCAATTGCTTTAAATTATAGGTAAACGAATCGTAATTGTCGAGCAAAAGCACATTCATAAAGGGCAATTTTTATCTTTGCAATACTATAAAAAATTGATTAATATGTTGAACAAAAATCAAGCAATCGAAAAGATGAATAGACTGGGCAAAGCGCGAAAGCCTTTTTTGTTTGTGATTGATTTTTTGGGCGTCAACAGTATTATTTTTCAGCCTGACGAAATAAATGATTCTGAAATTTTATTTTCGATTGGTTCATATACAAATGCCGACAAATCCAAATTTCGCACAACAAACCCGCAACTGAGTTTTTTTAAATTTCCCATTCCTTTTCAGTCGTATTTGGATTCTTTCGAAAAAGTGAAAAAACATCTGGATTTTGGAAATACCTATCTTGTAAATCTCACACAACCTACGCCAATCAGTCTTAGCATCGGAACGCAAGAAATATTTTACCGCTCCAATGCGCCTTATAAACTTTGGCTCAAAGATCAATTTGTGGTGTTTTCGCCAGAGATTTTTGTTCAAATCGAAAAGGATAGCATTGCTTCTTTTCCTATGAAAGGCACTATTGATGCCGCTATTCCCGACGCTGAGCGCATAATTTTGAACGATGTGAAAGAAAAGGCCGAACACAACACTATCGTTGATTTGATTCGAAACGATTTGAGTATGTTGGCCAGCAATGTTCGCGTCGAACGTTTTAGATACATCGAACGTGTCAAAACAAATCAAAAAGAATTGTTGCAGGTGAGCTCAAAAATAGTTGGAGATTTGGGTTCCGATTTTTTTGATGAGTTGGGCAGTCGTTTTTTTCAGCTTTTACCGGCTGGTTCTATCAGCGGTGCCCCAAAAACAAAAACATTGGAAGTTATTCAGGAGGCCGAAAATTACAATCGTGGATTTTATACGGGCGTATTTGGCTATTTTGATGGACAAAATATGGATAGTGCCGTGATGATTCGTTTTATTGATGAGCAAAACGGAACATTGGTTTTTAAAAGTGGTGGCGGAATTACCATTTTCAGTAAGGCGGAAAATGAATACCAAGAACTTATAGACAAAGTGTATGTCCCAATTTATTGAAACGATTCGGATTTTTGATGGAAAAGTAGATTTGATCGATTCGCACAACGAACGGTTCAATGCTACGCGTAAGTTGTTTTTTTGTGTGGATGAAGGGCAGAATTTGAAGCAAAGCATTCAGATTCCCGAACTTTTTAGAAAAGGTGTGGTAAAATGCCGAATTGTGTACGATATTGAAATACGTGAAATTCAATTTTCGTTTTACGAAGAAAAAAATACAAGCATATTGAAACCCATCGAAGCCAATGTGAGCTATGCCTATAAATCGATCGACAGAAATCAATTGAATGAATTGAAAATGCGCGCTTGGCCTGCCGATGAGGTCTTGATTCTGAAAAACGGAATGGTGAGCGATACCTCATTTTCCAATCTTATTTTCTCAAAAAATGGCCAATGGTTCACTTCCAATACGCCTTTGCTTGCCGGGATTAGGCGCGAACAATTGTTGAACGATGGCGTTGTGGAAGAATGTGAAATTTCCTATGCCGACCTGAAAAATTACGATCATTTTATGCTTATCAATGCCATGCTTCCTTTTGATCAAAAGAAGGCAATTCCGATAAGAAATATTCAAACGCTATGAAGAACGAATTTACCATTTACACCATCGAAAAGGCGGCTTCGAGCAATTTGCTGATGCAAGAGTGGCTAAATCAAAAAAGGCTGAATCCGGGAGATGTAATTCGGGTCGTAAATCAAGAAAATGGAGTCGGTCAGAGCGGAAATTCCTGGGAAAGCGAAGCGGAAAAAAACCTCACATTTAGCATGTTTTTAGATACTTCGTTTTTGCCGGCGGCCGAACTTTTTTCGCTCAATAAGGCCATTAGCATAGCCATTGTAGATTATTTGACAAACAAACAAATTGCTGACTTACAGATTAAATGGCCAAACGATGTGTATGTGGGAAGTAAAAAAATATCGGGAATGCTTACCTACAACTCTTTGTTGGGCGAAAAATTAGAAAACAGCATTGTTGGAATTGGATTGAATATAAACCAAACGGTTTTTAAAAGCGATGCCAGAAATCCGGTTTCCTTAAAGCAACTGACGGAATATGAATATGATTTAGATGCCGAATTAGCCGCTTTGCTTCTGTGTATTGAATCTCAATGGAATCTTTTGCGCAATAGGGAAACAAAAACAATGGAGGTCAATTACAAGAAAATGCTGTATGGATTTGGTCAAAAACGAACGTTTAAGGACAAAAACGGAGTTTTCTTCGGAAAAATTTGCGGTGTCGATTTGTACGGTCGATTGACTATTCAACACGAAAACGAAAGCCGAAAAATTTACGACATTAAAGAAATCGAATTTCTTTAGCAGAAATTATTTGTATTTTTCTTGCAAGCGTTCCACAAGAATATCCACAAAGTTTTGAAGCGGCTTTTTGGCCATCATGGCCAACATGGGATTCATATCGGCATTGAAAAGAATATATACTTCGCAATTTTCACCTTCCATTTTATTTATGTTGGTGCTCAAGTCGTAAGAAAATGGATTTTTTCCAGCGGAAATCATTTCGATTTTTTCGTTCTCTACATTTTTCCCAAAAGCCATATTCAAATGAGCCATTCCATCAATGGTAAATGCACAGCTTGTTGTTGTTGAACTCCAGTTCACCACTTTGCTCGGCATAAGCTCTTTTAAGTTGTTAAAGTCGGATAAGAATGCGTAAACGGTTTCAGCAGAAGCAGCGATTGCTTTTTTAGTACTTGTAATGTTTGTCATTTTATTTTCCCCAATTCGACGGGTCGTTCCGCCATTTTTTTAAAGACATTAAATCTTTTTCAACAATAAACTCGTCGGCCAATGCCTGTTCCAAAAGTGCCGGATAATTAGAAAGTGTATGGATTTTGCATTTAGCTTCTTCAAAAGTTGTTTTTGCAATTTCGAAGTCGTAGCTAAAAATGGCAAGTAAACCTTTTACTTCACATTTTAAATCTCTCAATGCTTCCACGGCTTTCAAACTGCTTCCGCCCGTCGAAATCAAATCTTCAATCAAAACTACTCTTTGTCCGGCTTCTACAACTCCTTCCACTTGGTTAGTCAGTCCGTGTTCTTTTTGTGTGGAGCGAACATAAGCGAAAGGCAAGCCCAATTCTTGTGCTACCAAAGCGCCGTGTGCAATGCCGCCCGTAGCAACACCGGCAATCAAATCTACATCGCCAAACTCATCTTGAATGAGTTTTACAAATTCCTGGCGGATATAAGTTCTAATCTGTGGATAGGAAAGCGTCAGTCGGTTGTCGCAATAAATGGGCGACTTCCATCCCGATGCCCAAGTAAATGGTTTGTTGGGTTGCAATTTTACAGCCTTTATTTTCAAAAGCAATTTTGCAATTTGAAAGGCAACTTCTTGCGCGTTAATCGTATTGTTTTGTGCCATACCGATTTAAGTGTTGCTTATTTTTGATGGATAATAAAATATTTCTTCTATTTTTGGTTTCGAAAAGCCGTAGCCTTTCGTTTATGTGTTGAAAAATTGAAATTAGATGATTTCGTTCAAGCAAAAATATAAAGTTTTTATCAATGATAACTGGATTTTCTTTGACGATTTTTCAACGAGTCAAGATATTGAAAATGAAGAACATGAGCTGTTAGAAGCTTCGAACAATCTCATCTTTAATCTGGCAATGATGATCCGCAGTGGTCGTTTTAATACGAATATCAGGATAATTCCAAACGCAGAAATGAAAAATCCAATCGATTTGTTACTGCAAGAGTTTTCGGTTTTGGAAGCTGCCGGTGGTGTGGTGTTAAACCTACAAAATGAGCTTCTTATGATCGAACGCTTTCGGGTTTGGGATTTCCCGAAAGGGAAGATAGAAAAGAATGAGAATTGTAGGGAAGCCGCCATGCGAGAGGTGGAAGAGGAAACGGGAGTAAATGGATTGGAAATCGTCAACGAATTGCCCACCACTTTTCATATTTACCGATTCCGAAACGAATGGATAGTGAAAAAGACCTATTGGTTTCTGATGTCAACGCGCTTTGTGGGAACTTTGAATCCGCAAGTCGAGGAAGACATTCTCCGAGCCGAGTGGGTTCCTAATTCAAAAGTATTAGAATATATATCCAATTCATACGCTAGTTTAAAAGAACTCGTGCTTTCGTCTGGGATCGTAAAAACGCAGGAGTTCTAAAGTATTTGTTTGAATAAATTATTCCATTAACTTTGTACCTATGAGAATAGATATAGCCTTAATAATTGCTTTTTATTTTATTGCTCCGGCAATTATTTTAAGAGCATGTAAAAAATTTCCTCTTATTAAAAAAGTAGGTTCGGTCGCCATTGCTTACATTCTTGGCGTCGTTTTGGGATTATCGCGACTTTTGCCGGATGATTTTTTTTCGACGCAAGATTTGCTTACAAGCATAACTGTGCCCTTGGCCATACCGCTCTTGCTCTTTCCTTCCAAAATCAAAGATTGGTTTCGCTTAGCCGGACCAACATTTAAGGCGCTTTTGATAGGATTGTTCAGCGTAATCACTACAGTTGCCTTGGGCTATTTGATTTTTAAGCCGGAAGGCGATACGGAATTTTGGAAAGTGGGCGGATTGTTGGTGGGGGTTTATACCGGAGGAACACCCAATTTGGCGTCGCTAAAGGTAATGCTCGATGTGAATCCGGCTACCTATTTGCTTGTGCATTCCTACGATCTGATAATTGGAGCCATCTACTTTCTGTTTTTATTAACAGTGGCTCAAAAATTCTTCAATTATTTCTTGCCAGCGTTCAAAAAATCTGCCGAATCAGAAACGCTCGATCATATGGAAGCAATAGAATCCTACGACGTTCTGTTTAAACGTGCTGCGCTTTGGCCAATTGTTAAAGTTGTAGGACTAGCTATTTTAATTGTGGCCGTTTCCGGCGGACTAGCCATGCTCTTTCCGAAGGATTATTTTATGATTGCAATTATTCTCAGCATCAGCACATTGGCAATACTATCCTCTTTAATTCCGGGCGTAAACAAAGTGAACGAGTCTTTCGACGTAGGCATGTATTTTATCTTGGTTTTCAGTATTGTAGTCGCTTCCATGGTCGATTTAACCAATTTGGCCTCGCCCTCTTTCGAGCTTTTAGGCTATTTGAGTTTTGTTATTTTCGGATCCTTATTTATTCAGCTTGTTTTGTCGAAAATTACAAAATCCGATACCGATACAATGATCATTACGAGTACAGCATTGATTTGCAGTCCGCCTTTTGTTCCGGTAGTTTCGGGAGCACTAAAAAACAGAGAGATTTTAGTTCCTGGAATCACAATTGGGATAATTGGGTATGCTGTTGGGAATTATCTTGGATTTTTAATGGCCGAACTGCTGCGGCTATGGCAGTTCTGATTTGAGCCGGACAATCATAGTAGCTGAATAATTGTTGAATAAAAAATACAATTCGTAAAAATGAATCAGTATTTTTTAATATTTTTACATCATTATTAAAACGATTTTAATCAATCTTAAACATAGAATAGATGAGATTTATAGTCAATAGCGTAAGTTTGTTAAGAAGCTTGCAATCGATTAGTGGAGTGATAAATAGCAAAAATACTTTGCCTATTTTGGACGATTTTTTATTTGAACTGGATGGCAGTGCACTGAAAATTACAGGCTCTGATTTGGAAACCACCATGACGGTAAGTTTGGATTTGGAAAAAACGGAGGAATCCGGAAAAGTGGCTATCCCAGCACGTATGTTGATCGAAACATTAAAAACTTTTGCAAACATCCCCATTTCTGTTAGCGTTTCGCAAGAAGATTTTCAGATAGAGTTGGCTGCCGGAGAAGGAAAATATAAACTTTCAGGACACGACGCAGCCGAGTTTCCGAAAAACTTGCCCATGGAACAAATAGTAGAAGTGAAACTCCCAGCCGATGTATTGGTAAACGCTTTTAACAAAACGCTTTTTGCTACCGGAAATGATGAGTTGCGTCCGGCCATGACGGGCGTGTTTTGCTCGCTGAATTCGGAAAACGCTGTTTTTGTTGCAACCGACGCCCATAAATTGGTTCGTTATACTCGCAATGATATAAAAGGCGACTACGATATTTCTTTCATCTTGCCTAAGAAACCGCTGAATCTTTTGAAAAACGTATTGCCGCAAGACGACGAATCTGTTACGATTCAGTATGGCCAAAAAAATGCCGTTTTTATTTTCGATAAATTGGTTTTGAGCTGCAAATTAGTCGATGGGAAATATCCCAATTATCAAGCTGTAATACCCGTAAACAATCCAAACAAAATGACCATCGACAGACTTAGTTTGTACAATTCCATTAAACGTGTTTCTATTTTTGCAAATCAATCGACTCATCAGATTCGCTTCAAGATTCAAGGTCAAGAGCTGATTTTGTCGGCTGAAGATTTGGACTATTCCAATGCTGCAAACGAACGATTGGGCTGCAATTATGCAGGCGAAGATATGGAGATCGGTTTCAATTCACGCTTTTTATTGGAAATGCTTTCGAATATGGATACGGACGAAGTTACTTTCGAAATGTCGGCTCCCAACAGAGCCGGATTGATTGTTCCTGTTGAAGGCCAGAATGAATCGGAGGATATTTTAATGCTGATTATGCCCGTTATGTTGAACTAATTTCGATAAAATATTACATTTGAACCCGTTAGGCGAATACCAAGCGGGTTTTTCTTTTTTCACTATGTTTTGAATCGCGTCATTGACTTTGTTTTTTCATAAAATGAATGCGGACAGGCAATTCAATTATCAGTTTGCTCACGCACTAAACTCTTTGAGCTCGTTTTTATTGTACATTTGTGGCCTAAAACAAAAAAGTATGCGCAGTTTTTTTCTCTCTATTCTGTTAATTTTCACATTTATAGCGGTTCATGCTCAAGATGAATTAAAGGTAATGCAATACAATTTGCTGAACTACGGAAATTTTACTGATTACTGCACTGCAGCGAACAACAATATCGTTACCAAAAATGGATATCTCACTACCATTTTTGATTACGTGAAACCAGATATTTTAACTGTGAACGAAATGGCCGAAAACAGTACCTATCATGAGTATTTGCTAAGTGCCACTTTAAACGTAAACGGAGAAACAGCCTATAAGCGAGCTTTGATGGCTCCAGAAGCGCAAGGCGACTGGTTGGTGAACATGCTTTATTACAATTCCAAAAAGCTTACACTTCACAAGCACGATGTTATCAATACAATCATTCGGACAACAGATGTTTATACCCTTTTTTACAATGCAGCCGATTTGGCACAAACGCATGACACCGCTTTTATTAGTTGCATTGTTACTCACCTGAAAGCAGGAAGCACTGCCACCGATGCTGCCGATCGCGCATTGATGACAGGCACCGTAATGAATTACATTCAATCGCACGATTTGAAAAACAACTACCTTTTTATGGGCGATTTCAATGTTTATACTTCAACAGAATTGGCCTATCAGAATTTAATAAAGTCCTACAACGGATTGTATTATCTCTACGATCCCATTGCTTCGGCTGGTGCGTGGAACAACAATTCGATCTTTAGCTCCATCCATTCACAATCTACCCATACCGAAAACAATGGCTGTGCTTCTACCGGAGGAATGGACGATCGGTTCGATCAAATCCTTTCCTCAGCCGATTTGATGAACGGAACGCATGGAATGCAACTGCTGCCTGAAACGTATAAATCGCTCGGGAATGATGGCCTGCATTTTAATCTTTCTATCATTGCAGCTCCTACCAATACTTCTGTTCCTGCCGACGTGTTGAATGCGCTGTACAACAACAGCGATCACCTTCCTATTGTAGTCCAAATTCGTACCGACCAATCTTATCTTCAGATTGAAGAAAATGCATCGATGGATGAAATCAAGTTTCAGAACCCGGTTCAGCAGCAGTTGAACGTAAGCTTGTCTTTTTCGAATGCCACTACTTTTGAACTCCGTATCTACGATTTAACCGGAAGGATACAAAAGCTTGTTTCCGGACTTCCTAAAAGCAAGTTGCACCAACTTTCTATTCCTGTATCGGAACTAAAAAAAGGCATTTATTTTCTTCAGCTCAGAAAAGAAGACGGAACAGAAACCACTTCTAAATTTATAAAACAGTAATATCCTATTTTTAGTCCATATCTGCATGAAAACACTCTACATAATGCGTCACGGCAAAGCCGAAGATGGATTTGAAAAAGCCGATTACAAACGGAAGTTGACCTCAAAAGGCATTCGAAGAAGTCGCGAAGCTGGCGAAAAACTAAAAAAAATGGGTGTTCAATTCGATGCCATTGTATGCAGCAACGCCAATAGAACTGTTGAAACGGCCGAAATTATGGCTGAAGTTTTTGATTTTCCCCCTACGGAAATTCAAAAAGTGAAAGAACTTTATCTGGCTTCTGTTTCCGTTATTCTTGATTGCATCAATTCGTTCGACGCTCGCTTTTCAAAAATCCTTCTCGTAGGACATAATCCCGGAGTTCCCGAACTGCTTACCATTTTGAGTGGCGAATTGATCGATTGGGCACCTACTTCGTTTCTGGTAGCAATTGATATACAAACAGATAAATGGAATGAAGTGGGAAAAGTTCCTGCAAAAATATCGGCAACCCTGATTCCGCGAACGTAGTGAATCTTTTGAAAATGGATTCATGACTCGCTATTGCTAAATAGAATTTAGATTAAAACGGTTTTAGTGGCCTTTTCATTCAATATTGCAACTGCACATTTTCAATGTATTCAAGAACAAATTAGTATCTTTGCCGCTCCAAATTTTTCAGCCGAATGAGATTAGAAGAAGAAATAAAACGCCGACGTACTTTTGCCATTATTAGCCATCCCGATGCGGGAAAAACAACGCTCACCGAAAAACTCTTGCTTTATGGCGGAGCAATACAGGTGGCAGGAGCCGTAAAATCGAACAAAATAAAGAAGACGGCTACTTCCGATTTTATGGAAATTGAAAAGCAAAGAGGTATTTCGGTGGCTACTTCTGTGATGGGGTTCGATTATAAAGAGTATAAAATAAACATTCTTGATACGCCCGGCCATAAAGATTTTCAGGAAGATACTTACCGAACACTCACTGCTGCCGACAGCGTAATTGTTGTGATTGATGTGGCAAAAGGAGTGGAGCCTCAAACAGAAAAACTGGTGGAAGTATGCCGTATGCGAAAAATTCCAATTATCGTCTTTATCAATAAATTGGATAGATACGGAAAAGATGGCTTTGAGCTGCTCGACGAAATTGAAAAAAAACTGAATATTCATGTTACACCACTTAGTTGGCCCATTAATCGAGGAAGCGATTTCAAAGGTGTTTATAGTATTTTTGAAGGAAAACTCAATCTGTTTACGCCAAGCAAACAAACTATTGAAGAATACATAGAAATCAATAGCTTGGCCGACCCGCAATTGGATGAAATTGTTGGGTCGAAAGATGCAAATACTTTGCGCGAGGAGTTGGAATTGCTTCGGGAAGTTTATACACCTTTCGACAAGCAAACGTATCTCGATAGCAATATCAGCCCGGTTTTTTTTGGAAGTGCGTTGAACAATTTTGGCGTCATGGAGTTGCTCAATTGTTTTATCGAAATTGCACCAAATCCTTTGCCTTACCAAACGGAAGAACGACTTGTAATGCCAAACGAAGAAGCTTTTACAGGCTTCGTTTTTAAGATTCATGCCAATCTAGATCCAAACCATCGCGACAGAATTGCTTTTGTACGCGTTACTTCAGGTGTGTTTTTGAGAAACGTTTTTTATCACCATGTTCGAAGCAATAAAAAAATGCGCTTCTCAAGCCCTACAGCATTTATGGCGCAAAAAAAATCGATCGTGGATGAAGTGTTTCCCGGTGATATTGTCGGTTTGCACGATACCGGAAATTTCAAGATTGGAGATAGTTTAACCGAAGGCGAAATCCTCAATTTTAAAGGAATTCCCAGTTTTTCGCCCGAACTTTTTAAATACATCGAAAACGACGATCCCATGAAATCGAAACAGTTGGCCAAAGGAATTGACCAATTGATGGACGAAGGAGTTGCGCAACTTTTTATCGGAAAAACTTCGAATCGAAAAATCATTGGAACAGTGGGTGCGCTTCAATTTGAGGTGATTCAATACCGTTTGTTGCACGAATATGGCGCCAAATGCCGCTATGAGTCTATCACACTTCACAAAACCGCCTGGATAACGAGTACCAACAAAGCGCAATTAGACGATTTTATTGTCAGGAAAGCAGGAAGTTTGGCTGTGGACAAAGAAGGCCGTTTGGTGTTCTTGGCCGAAAGTAGGTATGCATTGGACACTGCCATCGAAAAATACAAAGAAATTCAGTTTCACTTCACTTCTGAGTTTTAGAAATTCACATTCTTGTTTGCATTTCAAACCGACGGAAACTTTGCCTGAAAATCAATACTTAATGCTGAGAAATAAAAAAGGCAAACCGAAATTCGTGTTTACCTTTTTAGTTCTTTAATAATTTGAAATTAAGCAACTTCTACTGCTACTTCATCGCTCTGCCACAAACCGTGTTTGGTGCAATAAGCATGCGCCATCAATTTCATGTTTTTGGAAGGAACGATATAAAAATCGACTTCCAAGTTTGCCGGTGCATTGCCCATGGCTCCGGCCGAAAAATTGGCTTGAGCTAACATGACTTCCCCGTTCCACAATTGAACATATTGAATGTAATGATCAAAGTCGTCCGGATGTTTGTATTCATCGCCAACCATCACTTTTACTTTAAATTTTTCGCCACTTTTTGCATTGGCTTCGCAATGAACAAAAGCAGAATGGCGGTCGATATAATCGCGTTTTGCTTCTCTTTCTATTTGAGAAATGTCTTCGTATCTGTTGATTTTCATAGTATTGTATATTAAATGTTTAGGCAAAAGTACAAAAAAATAATTAGGTATTCCGATTCTTATTTAGAATTATTTTAAATCAATGGAGTTTTTAACTTTTTTTTTGATAGATAATTTTTTCCATCAAAAGATTGGTAGCTATGGCCGTTTCGGCTGTACTTACACATGGCCTTTTTCCTTGCAATTGTTCAACTACCTGCCTAATCAATTGTTTTTGAACATGGATTGGTTTTTCAAACGGAAAGGTCTGAATTCCGTTCTCATTTTCCAAAACGATGGGTTCAAATTCAAAAGAAGAGAATCTTATTTTTCCTTTGGTTCCACTAATTTCAATGCGATCCAATTGTTCTTGTTTAGGAACGCAAAAAATCCAACTGCCCTTAAAATGAATGTTGTTTGGGTATTGAAGCTCCGCCTCTACAAAATCTTCAGCAGCATACAATCTACAGCGGTTTTCAACTTTTGACGAAATCAATTCGGCTTTGCCAAAAACAAAATCGAGCCAATCCAATTGATGCGAAGCCAAGTCGAAAAAGTAACCGCCTCCAGATTTTTCGGGCAAAACGCGCCAAGGCAAGTTATCTGCATCGAAATCTTCTTCACGTG
>DMBV01000073.1 GCA_003445975.1 Bacteroidales bacterium | reverse complement strand
TTGGAAAACACCCCAATTATCAATTGTATTGGAATAGTTTGTACATTTACTAACAAAAAAATCAAAAAACGTATAAAAATTTAAAACCATTAAACGATGAAAACAAAAATTACAGGATTTTTAGTGATAGCTCTTTTAATCTCAGGAAATGTATTTTCAACTCTTCCGGTTGGAAAAGTCCCTCAAAAAATCACATTAGCCAATGGTGATGGAGGAAAAATTGACGGCACCGCATGGAGTAGTTCTGAGCTTGTAAATAAAGTATGGGTTTTGGTTTATGCCGATCCAGATGCCAGTGATGTAAACGAAGCTGCTACCGAAGCTATTAAAGCAAAAGATTATCCAGATCAATATTACAATTCTGTTGCCGTAATCAACATGGCTGCTACTTGGAAACCTAATTTTGCTATCAATATGATACTGAAAGGAAAACAAAGTAAATATCCAAAAACTGTTTATGTTCGGGATATGAATAGAACTTTGGCAAAAAAATGGGGCATTGCCGACGAATCCAATGATATCGTTGTTTTTGATCCAAGTGGAAAAGTTGTATTTAGCCACGACGGCCAATTAGGTCCTGACGCCATCAAAGAAATGATAAGTATTCTTGATGCTGAAATTGCTAAATTGAAATAGGCGCATTTTAGCCCGAAAAAGAGAGCGTTGGACAACCCAACGCTCTCTTTTTTTATGGGGAACAAAAATAAGTATTGTAGATTTGCAAAAAAAAATTGACATGAGTTCATTCGAAAAACGAAAAGAAGCTTTTGTAAAATTAGGTCAATATCTATTGCAGTTTTTGCAAAGCGTTGAATCCGAAACTGATTTGTCAGCACAACTTTCGCCAATCCAAATCGATAAATTCCGCGAAGCTGACAGGGCAATAAGAGGGTTTATCGGTAATTCTACACAGTTCAATCCTTGGTTTGTCCGCGAGTTTTTGCTTTTTAGCATCCATTCAATCGCATTAAGCTTAGCTGAAGAAGAATTGGAAAAATGGACATCTGATTATCCTCAATTGATTGAGCCGCAAAAAGCCCCCAAAAATATTGCAATCGTAATGGCCGGAAATATCCCATTGGTCGGATTTCACGACTATTTGTGTGTTGTTCTGAGCGGCCACAAATTGATTGCAAAATTGTCGAAGGAGGATGCTGTTTTGCTTCCCTTATTCCATCAAATACTTAGCTCCTTTTATCCCGCTCTTTCTGATTTCGCCCTTTTTACAAGCGAAAAATTAGCAAATTTCGATGCCGTAATTGCTACTGGAAGCGACAATACAGCCCGCTATTTCGATTATTATTTTGGAAAATATCCAAATATTATCCGAAAAAACAGAAATGGTGTTGCAGTGCTCGATGGAAAAGAAAACCAAAAAGAACTAGAGTTGCTTGCCGACGATATTTTTCTGTATTTTGGATTGGGCTGTAGAAATGTTTCGAAACTTTTTGTGCCGCTCCATTATGATTTTAAAAATCTTTTTCTCGCGTTCGAAAAATATAAAGATTTATTCAATCACAACAAATACAGAAATAATTATGACTACAATAAATCGATCTACCTGATAAACAAAGAAAGACATTTGGACAATGGATTTGTATTGCTCAAAGAAGAGGAGTCCATCTCATCGCCCATTTCTGTTTTGTTTTACGAACATTATACCAATCCACTCGATCTCAATGCAAAACTCCTGAGTCAAAAGCAACAGATTCAGTGCGTAATAAGCGGAAATGAGTTTGACGATTGTCAAGTTTTTCCTTTTGGCAGTGCTCAAAATCCCATGTTGAGCGACTATGCCGATGGCGTTGATACCCTGAAATTTCTTTTGAGCTTAAAATAAACAAGAGTTTTTAAACATCCAACTGTTTATAAACAATTTTAAATAATTGAATATCAGCATGATAAATAATAAATGCTTTTTCATTAAAAAATAATAAAAAGAAAGATTTTGAAACTTAAAATTTTAGTTTAATTTTGCAAACCCAAAAACTAATAGAGAATGAAAAAAGATATCCATCCAACAGATTATAGATACGTTGTCTTCAAAGACATGTCGAATGAGTATGCATTTTTAACCAAATCAACTGCAAAAACAAAAGAAACAGTTGTTTGGGAAGATGGGAAAGAATATCCATTGTTTAAACTGGAGATTTCGAATCAATCGCACCCTTTCTATACTGGTAAAATGAAATTGGTTGACTCTGCTGGACGTGTTGATAAGTTCAGAAACAAATATGCCAAACATTTGACTACTAAATAAGAAAAGTATAGTCTAATATATTTGATAAAGAACCCTGTTTCGTAAAAGACGCAGGGTTTTTTGCGTTTGAAAAACGCGTTTCTATGATTCGAATATTTTTTGAATAGTTTGGTGAAATGATATAAAATTCGTAAACTTGTTTCCAATATCTATCAAAAAATAAAACCTAAATTAACTCTTTAAAATTTTCGCCATGAATTACATCCTTTTTGACGACAACTCTCGCAACACCTTACTTCCATTGACTTTTATGCGGCCGGTTGCCGATATTCGCATTGGAATTCTCACCATTCGAGAAAAATGGGAATATCATTTAAAATCAAAAACCTCCACTTTAACGGAAACCTATCTAAGTGAAAAATTCCCGATTGTAAAAGGGGAAGAAAATATTCTGATAAACGGATCTGTTTGCCCAACTCCCGAGTTGGTCCAAAAGATTCTCTCTCTTCAACCAAAAGAAATTCTTGTAGGCGAAGATTATATTATTGCCATGCGTTTATCGAGCGATGAATTTGATATGCTCGACGAAATAGATGCCACCAAAGAGATTACAACCGACATCAACCATTTTAAATTGAATTTTCCATGGGAAATTTTTCAATACAATGGTGAATCCATTATTCGGGATTTTGTTCGTTTAACCAAAGATAGAGTTTCGCAGCCTATTAGTTCTACAAACAACGTCATTGGAAAAGAAAATATTTTTCTGGAAGAAGGAGCCAAAATGGAATTTGCTACTTTAAATGCCTCCGATGGACCCATTTATATTGGAAAAAACGCCGAGGTAATGGAAAATACAGTAATCAGAGGCCCTTTTGCTATGTGCGAAAATTCCACACTTAAAATTGGAACAAAAATTTACGGTCCAACAACTGTCGGCCCTTGGTCGAAAATAGCCGGCGAAGTAAGTAATTCAGTCATATTTGGCTATACTAATAAAGCACACGACGGTTTTGTTGGAAATTCCGTGATTGCTGAATGGTGCAATTTAGGCGCCGATACCAATACTTCAAATCTCAAAAATACCTACGAACCAGTGAGGCTATGGAGTTATACGCAAAAAACATTCATCGATACCGGGCTTACATTCTGTGGATTGATTATGGGCGATCACAGCAAATGTGGAATCAATACCATGTTCAATACCGGAACAGTAGTAGGAATCAGCTCAAATATTTTTGGCAGTGGTTATCAGCGAAATTTTATCTCCAGCTTTAGATGGGGCGGGCCAGCAGGATTCAATAGCTATAATTTGAAAAAAGCAATTCAAGTTGCCAAAATAGTATTTGCTCGCCGCGGCCTAGACTTCGATTCGGTAAACGAAACTCTTTTCCGCAATGTGTATGAAATGACAGCCGATAACAGCAATTATTAAAAATAGTTTTCCGTTTTCGAAATAAAATGCCCGAAAGGGCATTTTTGGTATATGATTTGAATACTTTCGCTGATACTTCTTGGCTTTGTTTCTAAAAATTTATAATTGTTTGATAGCCTGATAGTTTTGAAATTGGATAAATCAATGCGATGAGAAGTAAAACTAAAGGCTGACAAATTGTCTAAAAACTATGGAATTAAAAATGTCTAATTTTCTGAATTTCTCCGATCTCATAAGCAACGAAAGTGAATTTATTCCTCTTCTCACCGAAGAAGATGAACAACAAATGAATACGGAGCAAGTTCCGGATACATTGCCAGTATTGCCACTTCGCAATACAGTCTTGTTTCCTGGAGTCGTTGTTCCAATTACAGTTGGGCGCGACAAATCAATTCAACTGATTCGGGAATCGTACAGCAACGGAAACAAAACAATTGCTGTTGTGGCTCAAACCGATGTGAAAATTGAAGAGCCTTCATTCGAAGATTTGCATAAAATTGGAACTCAAGCCTATATACTGAAACTCCTGACCATGCCCGATGGAAGCACCACGGCCATTATCCAAGGAAAAAGAAGAATTAAGTTGGGCGAAATGGTGAGCGACGAGCCTTATTTTAAGGCAAGTATTTCCACTTTATTGGAAGATAAAAGCCAATTAAACGATAAAAAATTCAAGGCTCTTTTGGAATCCGTGAAAGATCTCTCCATCCAAATCATTAAACTGTCTCCAAACCTTCCATCCGAGGCCGCTTTTGCACTCAAAAATATTGAAAGCCCGAGCTTTTTAGTCAATTTTATTGCCTCCAATTTAAACATCGACGTAAATGCAAAACAAGCATTGCTAGTCATCAATTCCATTCAAGAGCGAACGCAAAAGATTTTGTTGCTTCTTACCAAAGAACTTCAAATGTTGGAGCTAAAAAATCAGATCCAAAATAAAGTGAAGACGGATTTGGATAAGCAACAGCGCGATTATATTCTTAATCAACAACTTAAAACCATTCAGGAAGAACTGGGCGATAATCCAAGCGAAACAGAAATTGCCGAATTGGAAGAAAAAGCGACAAAAAAATTGTGGAACAAAGAAGTGGCAACAGTTTTTGACAAAGAATTGAAAAAACTCAAACGGATGAATCATCAAGCGGCTGAGTTTTCAATCCAACTCAATTATCTTGAAACATTGATAGAGTTGCCATGGAATGATTTTACAAAAGATAATTTAAGTCTTAAGAATGCCGAAACTATTCTCAATCAAGATCATTTTGGTTTGGAAAAAATAAAAGAGCGCATATTGGAATATTTGGCCGTTATCCAATTGAAAGGTGATTTAAAATCACCAATTTTATGCTTAGTTGGCCCTCCGGGTGTTGGAAAAACATCGCTTGGCAAATCCATTGCTCGAGCCCTTGGCCGAAAATATATCCGAATGTCATTGGGCGGTTTGCGCGACGAAGCAGAATTGCGTGGTCATCGAAAAACATATATTGGCGCACTTCCGGGCCGCATCATTCAAAATTTGAAAAAAGCAGGCTCTGCCAATCCCGTTTTTGTTCTCGACGAAATAGATAAAGTGAGCGGAAACAACATGAGCGGCGATCCACAAGCAGCATTATTGGAGATTTTAGATCCTGAACAAAATACAAACTTCCACGATAATTATTTGGAAGTCGATTTTGATTTGTCGAGAATTATGTTTGTGGCCACGGCAAATACACTTTCAACAATTCATCCTGCATTAAGAGATCGTATGGAAGTGATAGATTTAAGTGGTTATTTGATTGAAGAAAAAATTGAAATCGCAAAACGACATCTGGTTCCTAAACAGTTGGGCGAACATGGTGTAAAAAACAAACAACTGGTATTTTCAAAAAAGATTATCGAAAAAATCATCGACGATTATACGCGTGAATCCGGCGTTCGAGGTTTGGAAAAAAATATCGCAAAAATGATACGGAATCGAGTAAAATACATCGTTTCCGAATTGGATTACAACAAAAATATAAGCACCGAAGACGTAATCGAAATCATGGGTCGCGCACGTTTTCAACGCGATAGAGATATCAATAACGATGTAGCCGGTGTGGTAACCGGTTTGGCATGGACTCAAGTGGGTGGCGAGATTTTGTTTATTGAATCGAGTTTGAGCAAAGGAAAAGGAATGCTCACCCTTACCGGAAATTTGGGTGATGTCATGAAAGAATCGGCTACGATTGCCTACGAATTTTTAAAAGCGCATGCAGGTCATTTTCAGATTCCATCGGAATTGTTTCAGCAATACAATGTACATATCCATATTCCCGAAGGAGCAACTCCCAAAGACGGCCCTTCGGCCGGCATTACCATGTTTACAGCTTTGGTTTCGGTATTTTCGCAACGAAAAGTAAAACATAAAATGGCCATGACAGGCGAAATTACTTTACGTGGAAAAGTATTGCCGGTAGGAGGAATCAAAGAAAAAATATTGGCCGCCAAACGTGCCAAAATTACCGAAATTGTCCTTTCCGAAGCCAATCGGAAAGACATCGAAGAAATCAATGAAAAATACATTCAGGGATTAAAATTTACGTATTTCGAAAACATGCTTCAACTGGTAGATTATGTTCTTTTGAAGGAGAAAGCAAACAATCCTCTGAATCTGGATATCGAAAAAAAATAAAAAAATAGAATCGGAAGAGATTCCTTATTTGAGCCATAGCGAATGGTATAGAAATATAGTTGTAAAGAGCATTTTATATGAAAAATCTGAAAAAATATTACAAAATGGCCGCTGTGCCCGAAGATGTTTATGCAGCTTTAACCAATCCATTTACCATTGAATTGTGGACTGGCGAAAAGGCAGTGATGAGCCAAGAAGTAGGGAGTGAATTCAACCTCTGGGATGGCGACATTACAGGGAAAAACTTGGCTTTTGAAGCGGGAAAAAGTTTAAAACAAGAATGGTATTTCGAAGGCAACGAAGAGGCTGAAGCGTCCATTGTTACCATCAAACTATGGGAAGTTAAAGGAGGCACCTCCGTAGAACTTGTTCACACAAATATTCCGGATGAGGCATTTGAAAACATTGAAGCTGGGTGGGACGATGCCTATTTTGGCGCCATCGAAAAGCTTTTCGAGGTTTAGAAAATGTTATTAGACTTACATTCATTCTAATTTTATTTTCAGCAATTATCCAATAAATCGAAATTTATTTCGTTTGTTATTGAAAATACAATTGTATTGTTCACAAGATTTATTAAACAATCTTTCACCGAAATGAAATCGAAATCAGTCGTTTTTTTGATACTCGTCTTATTTCCTGCCATTTTATTTCCGCAATCCAATGGAATTCCAAAAGGAAATGAACAAATCCCAATTCAAAATGCCGAGTTTGAGCAAGAAGTCTTGCGCTTGGTAAACAAAATTCGACTTCAGCATCATTTAGATACTCTTCTTTGGAACGATGATTTGGCTAGAGCTGCATTGTATCATGCGCAAGACATGGCCATTGACGATTATATGGAACACGCTACTTGCGATAGGAAAAACAAACAGTTGATTAAAATGTGTGGTACTTTTGAACGCATCGAAAAATTTGTTTCATTCTCCTCTTTAGGCGAAAATATATCTGCCGGACAAGAAAATGCAAAAAATACGGTAGAAGCGTGGATGAACAGCACCTCACATCGCGCTAATATTTTGAACCCGCATTTTAAATTTTTGGGAGTAGGCTATTTTTATGAATCAACAAGTATTTACAAACACTATTGGGTTCAGGATTTTGGCGGATAATACAAAAATATGCAAGCTAGGTCGTTTAAATAAAGGCCATCAAAAAGAAACTCTTATCTTTACACAAAAATTGACTATGCCATTAAAGACATTGGTTTTGGGTGCAAGTTCTAATCCCGAACGTTATTCATATAAAGCTGTAAATATGCTAATAAACTACGGTCATCCGGTTGTAGCTCTGGGCGCCAGAAAAGAAATGATTGGTCAAACACCGATTTTAACCGGCTTTCCCGCTTTCGATTCTATCGACACCATTACGCTTTACATCGGACCGGCTAGACAAAAAGAATATTACGAATATCTTTTGGGATTGAATCCTCGACGAATTATTTTTAATCCGGGTACTTCAAATGCTGAGTTTAGAAAACTAGCTTTAGAAAATAATATAGAAGTGGAAGAGGCTTGTACTTTGGTTTTGCTTTCAACAAATCTATTTGAAAATTAGTGATAATGCGACTTTTTACTCAGAAAATAGCACTTCATATTTTACTTGGTTGGAGTTTATTCTTTCTGCCTTTGATATCTGTGGCTCAACTTGAGGTAAAGCTTCTAACCAATTGTGCTACAAATGATATTCGCATTCCGATCGAAATCGTAAATTTTGAAAATATTTCTTCGTTCGACCTAAAACTACACTACAATCCGGCTGTAATTTCTTTCAACAAAAGTCTTGTTCACAACGCCCTTTTTACCTTAAACAACGATCCTCGATACGCAATTCGCGTAACCACCGAAGAACCCAATACAATTCGAATTCAATGGTCGGCCTATTACGGAGTGAATATCGCCAAAGATTATTTACTTTTTCTGGAATTTTCTCCTGTGAGCAATGGAAATACCGATTTAGTATGGGATCAATCAAACTCACAAATCAGCCGAATTGGAAATATAGCGCAAGCAGTGAATTATTCGGTAGTTTCGAACTTAACTATTCCTTTCAATAATCCGTTCCATATTTCTGTAAGTCAATTAATTACAGGCTGTCGCGACGATAGTGAAAATGGATGCAAAGCGCAAGCTCAAGTTGTGTTGAGTGGTGGTGCAGAACCCTATATTTATCAATGGAATGATAAATTCAATCAGCGCACACAAATCGCCATTGGGTTGTGTCAGGATCCCGTTTCTGTTATTGTGAAAGATGCCAATGTCTGTTATTTCGCCACTCTATTTAATCCGCTCATTTATCCGGCCAATCACATGGAAATTTATTCTACACCGGAATTGGCTTATATAACAAAACCCGTAGTGGAGTTTTTTAGCAACTCATCGAATCAGAATCCGCAAGCGTATAAATGGGATTTTGGTGATGGCGGCATAGCTACCACTGCCAACGCGGAACACCGGTTTGAACAGGTAGGTTTGTTTAAGATTGCTTTGTGGACGCGAAGTTCCGAAGGATGCGATACTACGGTTTATATCCCCAATTTTGAAGTTCGTGAATTGGATTTTTGTATCCCAAACGTATTCACACCCAATGGCGATAAAATCAACGATCAGTGGGTATTTAAAATAGGCAATCCGCCCACAGCTTCCGAAACTACAAAAACAGGTTATTTTGAAACGAAAAACTGTGCCGGAGAAGATCTTATTTTTAGCGAACATTTCAAGCATACCCGGCTGATTGTGTACAATAGAAATGGTCAAAAAGTGCATGAATGCAGCGATTGTAAAGAAAGTTGGGACGGAAGTTCGTTGCCCGATGCTGTGTATTTTTACGTATTTGAATGGCAAGGGGAATATTCGAGTGGGAGAGAGCAAGGCGATGTAACAATTTTAAATGGTAAATAAAAATCAAACTATATAAGATGAATAAAATTCAAGAAATTCAAGCGTTTGCTACTCAGGTTAGAAGAGATGTTTTGAGAATGGTTCATGGGGCAAATTCCGGTCATCCTGGAGGCTCGCTCGGCTGTGCCGATTTTGTGAGCGTTCTGTATCAACATACTTTGAAACACAATTCAGCGAATTTTACAATTGATGGCAGAAATGAGGATTTGTTTTTTTTATCAAATGGACATATTGCTCCCGTTTGGTATAGTGTATTAGCGCGCTCCGGCTATTTCCCCATCGAAGAGTTGAGCACATTGCGCCAGATTGGATCCAGACTTCAAGGACATCCAACAAATTTGGAAGGACTGCCGGGCATTCGAATAGCTTCGGGTTCTTTAGGACAAGGATTGTCTGTTGCACTTGGTGCAGCTCAAGCAAAAAAACTAAATAATGACAATCGCTTGGTGTTTTCGCTTCACGGCGATGGAGAACTCGATGAAGGTCAAATTTGGGAAGCATTGACCTATGGCGCTGCAAAAAAAGTTGACAATATCATCTGCACCATTGATTACAACAAAAAACAGATCGACGGCCCAATTAAAGATGTTTTGGATTTGGGCGATTTAGCCGCTAAATTAATTGCTTTTGGTTGGAAAGTTTTCGAAATGCAAGGAAATGATATTCAGAATGTTATTGAAATATTGGACTTGGCTGTATCAAATACCGGAAAAGGAAAGCCTATCGCCATTTTGATGCATACAGAAATGGGATTTGGAGTAGATTTTATGATGGGAACGCATAAGTGGCATGGAACAACTCCAAACGATGAGCAATTGGAAAAAGCGTTAGCACAACTTCCCGAAACACTTGGCGATTATTAAAAATTTCAAAACTGATTTCGATGAAAGATTCCATTTTTAGATATGCCATTTCACTCCTTTTCATTGGCTTTTTTAGTATGGCAGTATTTGGTCAAAATCAATTGCAAATAAAAGCCGAAAAACCATTAAAAACCAGACTGTTGTTTGTTTTCGATGGTTCGCAAAGCATGTACGGACGCTGGCAACAGCAACAGAAAATTGAAGTTGCTCGTCGCTTGCTTACTCATCTGGTCGATAGCCTGGCGAATAGTGAAAATATAGAAATGGCTTTACGTGTTTATGGCGATCAATTTAGTGTTCCTCCTCAAGTATGTGAAGATTCTAGATTGTTGGTTCCCTTTTCGCCTCAAAACGCAAAAAAAATAACGGAAGCCTTAAAAAGAATTGTCCCAAAGGGAACAACACCTATTGCTTATGCCTTGCAGCAAGCTGCAAATGATTTTCCTGCTTGCGACAATTGTAGAAATATTATCATTCTCATTACCGACGGAATTGAAGAATGCAAGGGCGATCCATGTGCCGTTTCGGCCGAACTGCAGAAAAAAGGAATTATGCTAAAACCTTTTGTTATTGGAATTGGTAAAAATTTTGAAGAAGCTTTCAGTTGTGTAGGGACTTATATTGAGGCTAAAAGCGAAGAAGATTTTTCGAAAGCCCTGGAGGCAGTTGTTACCCAAGCAATGAATCAAACTAGTGTACAGGTAAATTTGCTCGACAGAAAAGGAGAGCCGAAAACAACAAATCTGATTGTAAGTTTTTACGATCAACAAAGCAATCATTTGAAATACAATTTTGTACATACTTTGAATGGCTCTAACGTTCCTGACACCATCTTTATAGAGCCCAGAGCAAAGTACAAAGTCGTTGTTTCGAGTATTCCGGCTGTCGTAAAAAACGACATTCTGATTCAAAAGGGAATACACAATACCATTGCATTGGATGTTTCGGTTGGGCGTATGGTCATGGAATTGGA
>DMBV01000047.1 GCA_003445975.1 Bacteroidales bacterium | reverse complement strand
GGCAATCGGATATCCTTTTTAAATCTTAAATGGTGACCAAACCAATGAAAGATGTAACATTTTGCAAAAATTGTGTAAAACATTCGCCAGCGAAAAGAATCACCTTTGAGCATAAATAAAATGTATTAATACTCCTTCAATATGCTTTATACAGTCAAAAAAAACAGTAGCGTTCTCATCAAGATTCTGCTTCCCTTTTTCTTGTTTAGTTGCTTAATTATGACTAGCTGCAAACCACAATCTGAATTAATAGAGGTCACATCAGAAGATCCTATGGTTCGAAAATTTTACACCCTTCATCACGAATCACTTTATTGGTTTTCGTCGGGCAAAAATATTAGAAAAGCAAAAGAATGGCTCAAGGTTCTTGAGATGGCAAATAGTTTTGGCTTAGATGCTCATAAACTGCAAATTGATCAGATTCGCCTTGCTTTGTCAAACAGAATAGGAATAGAAAGCAGCTTGAAAGCGCAGACAGACCAACAGATTACCGGTTTGATATTAAATTTCATAAAAGAATTGCAAGAAGGCGTTATTCATTTTGATTACGACGAAGTTCGTGTGTTGCGCGATTCCGTTTATGTTTATCAACTGATAGATTCAAAAAAACACAGTTCGGTTTTTGAATTCATTTCTCAGATTGAAAGCAAAGATCAAGATTATCTGGTATTGAAAAAATTCCTGAATGATTCCCTCACCACTGCGGACACCTTGAAATACAAAACAGTTGTTCGGGCCATGAATTACCGAAGGTATCTTACAATAAATCATCAATCGGAATATGTTTTAGTGAATATTCCTACCGCAGAAGCAGAATATTACAATAACAATTTGCTTGTATTAAAAATGCGAACAGTTCCAGGCAAGAAAAAAAATCAAACCCCAACTATTGCGTCCTACATCACAAGCATAGTTACCTTTCCCTCGTGGAATGTTCCACATACCATTGCTGTGAAAGAAATCTTACCCAAAGTGCAAATAGACAAAACCTATTTGGAACTGCACAATTTTGAAGTAGTAGATGCAAAAGGAAATGCGATGGACGATGAGGACTTGATCTGGGAAAATTATACCGAAAGAAACTTTCCATATTTTTTTCGTCAATCGACAGGAGCATCAAATTCGCTGGGTCTTATCAAATTTGATTTAGAAAATCCATTCAGCATATATTTGCACGCTACAAATTGGCAAGGGGCTTTCGAAAAAGAATATCGGTTTTTGAGTCATGGATGCATTCGGTTGGAGAAACCATTTGAATTGGCCGATGCCTTACTACGTAGCATGATTGATATTCAGGAATTAAAAGACGGAAAGAAAAATACGGAATCAACGATTATAGATTTACCAACAAAAGTACAAGTCTTTCTTATTTATGTTCCGGTAACTGTTGTTGAAGAGAACGTGGTTTTTCTTCCCGACGTATATGACTTAATTAAGTAATCCAGAACTATCTATGTAGTTATTGTCTGGATTGTAAATAAACAAACAAGTTCCGCCTTTAATGGTTTCAATAATCGGTTTGTTCATGTCGGGCGGAAGTGAAGGACAGCCATAACTTCTTCCTAATCGTCCATATTTTTTAATAAAACCTTCTGTGGCATATTCGGCAGAGTGAATAATTATTTCTCGTTTGATCGCATTGTCATTAAAACCTTTCTCAACACCAGCAAGCTGCAAGGCGAAGCCGGTATGCAATCCAACGATAGGATTTTCGGTAATATAGAATCCTAAGCTGCTTTTTAAGGAACCTTCCTCGTTCGAAAAAGATTTGGCAAATTCATCACCGGTATTGCGGCCATGCGCCACATAAGTATTGAACAAGAGTATTTTGTTTTTCAGATCGATGACATAAAGACGTTTTTTATTACTCGATTGCGAATAGTCTGCAATGGTTATAATGTCTGAATTTTGTAATTTTCCATTTGCTTCAAGCTTTTTTAATCCTTTAAGCGCCAGAAAGAATACATCGCTGTTCAATCCGGCTTCGGCTAAGTTAACTTCAGCAAAAACATCTTCAACGACGATCATTTTCGAATAAAGCTCAGCAACTTTGGCATTATTTGCTATGGGAATGAATAGGAATAATATATAAATTATTATTTTTTTCATTCGACAAAGATACTCAATAATATCGATAGTCCGAAATTGGGAAAAATAGGATCGGATAAACTGAAAATTTCGACTTTCTCTAAGCCCATTCAATCAATTTTTATTGAATTCGATTTTTTATAGAAAAAGAATGAAGTGTGAATTACATAACTTATAAACATTATTATGTAAAGCTCAACCCTTTGCAGGCATTTACCTTTGCATCATCAAAATACTATGCTATCAAAAATAATTCAAATTTATATCTTATGAAAAAATTAAGTCTAATTATGATTCTAAGTGCAACCATCTTGCTTTCGAGTTGTGCTTCTTTGAACAAAACACAAAAAGGAGGCGCCATCGGCGTAGCAGCAGGTGGAGCAATGGGTGCCGTAATTGGTAAAGTTGCTGGAAACACGGGTCTGGGAGCAATTATTGGAGCCACTGTTGGAGGAGCTACGGGGGCTGTTATTGGTCACCAGATGGACAAACAAGCTGCAGAAATAGCAAAAACTGTTCCTGACGCAAAAGTGGAACGGGTAGGCGAAGGAATCGTTGTGGAATTCAGTAGCAATGTGCTTTTTGGATTCGACCAATCTATTCTATCAAATGATGCAAGAGTAAACCTCGATAAATTGGTAAAAGTTTTGAATGCATATCCTGATACAGATATTGAAGTACAAGGACATACCGACAGCAAGGGAAGCAAATTGTACAACCAAAGCCTGTCGGAAAGGCGCGCCAATGCTGCAGCAGCTTATCTAACAAGTCAGGGAATTGCATACAAACGTGTAACGATAAAAGGATTTGGTGAATCTATGCCAAAATACGACAACGCTCTAACGGAAGGTCTTGCTCAAAACCGCAGGGTGGAATTTCTAATCGCTGCAAATGCCAAAATGATAGCCGAAGCGGAAAAACAAGCTTCGAATTAAATTCACAACAAATATTTTAAAAATCTAAAATTAAACCCAATGAAAACTAAATTATTTTCAACTTTATTCATTCTTTTATTTTCCGCCTCCTTCGCGATGGCTCAAACAACAGATCGCACAAAAATATCATTTGCGGTTATTGGTGGTCTAAATTTCCAAAACTTAAATGGAAAAACCGCTGACGGAAGCAAACTCGAAAACGATATGCTTCTAGGCTATCATGCCGGAGTCAATGTTCAGATCCCCATTGCACCGGAGTTCTATTTTCAGCCAGGATTGCTGTATTCAGTAAAAGGAGCTAAAAATACGTATACTTTTTTAGGTACCGATTATGTAAGCACAACCAAGATCAATTATATCGAAATGCCTTTGAATCTAGTTTACAAAGCTTTGCTAGGCAAAGGATTTATTATGCTTGGATTTGGACCTTATGTTGGATATGTCATTGGCGGAAAGTCAACGCTTGAAGGCGGCTCTGTTACAATTGAAGAAGATCTCATTTACAAAGATTTTGATGCCGGTGCCAACTTGTTTGCCGGTTATGAAATGGCAAACGGGCTGTTTTTACAGTTGGATACCCAATTTGGGATGCTCAATATTAATCCCGAAAATACCGACCAAAATAATGAAGCCACAACGAAGAATACAGGTTTTGGTCTATCTCTTGGATACCGCTTTTAACAAAATTGCAAACCCATCAATTAAATTGACGCAACGCTAAATTGAATAATTTTTCTCCTTAAAGGCGATCCAATTGGGTCGCCTTTTTCTATTCTCGTTTCCGAAAAATCCTTTGCTGTTCAAAACAAGGCATTGCAACTCCCGAAAAGCAAAAGCCGGCATGAATCAGACCTTTAAAAATCACCGGTAAATTGAATCTATTCAAAGCAACCGTCAAGATTGTTGTTTTTAAAACGGATACTAAAATCAAAGAAGCGATTTTATTGTCGGAACGACGCGTATGAAATATGTGAATAATACAACTTTTTTCTAAAGTTCTGTAACATCTTTTGGCTTTGACGAACCCATCTTTGCAATATGATAATCCAGTCATAATTAAAATTCATATAACATGACAAATTCAACAGAAATACAAGGAAACTGGAATGAGCAAAAAGGCAAACTCAAACAAAAATTTGCCATATTAACAGACAATGATTTATTGTTTGACGAAGGCAAAAAAGACGAAATGCTTGGAAAACTTCAAATTACGTTGGGCAAAACAAAAGAAGAATTGCACAAAATTATTGACTCGCTGTAATGACTTTATTAATTTAAAATAAGTCTTTGTTTCCTGCATTAGCGAAACAGAGGCTTATTTTAAATTACGACAGTTGAAATAGACCGTTTTAATATGAAAAAATATATTCCTTTAAATAAAGTAAAAAGTTTTGCGACGCAAAAGTCATTGATGCTCAGCGAAAAAACAATTGAGAAAACGATATTGGCAAATAGCTTTTTCACTGATATTGCCAATGTTTTCTTGTTTATTCATCGCATGATTAAAGAAATGTTTTCGCGCGATTTTGAATTTAAAGAATTTTGGCGTCAGTGTTATCAAATTGGATATAAAACATTGCCTCTTATTTCCATCACCGGTGCCATCATGGGTTTGGTGCTAACGATTCAATCGCGGCCGGTTTTGGTAGATTTTGGAGCTATTTCTATGCTTCCAGGCATGGTTGCTGTATCGCTGATTAGAGAAATGGGGCCGGTTATAACTGCACTTATCTGTGCAGGAAAAATTGGTTCGGGAATGGGCGCCGAATTGGGTTCAATGAAAGTTACGGAACAGATTGATGCCATGGAAGTATCAGCAACCAATCCCATCCGATTTTTGGTTGTTACGAGAGTCCTGGCGGCAACGCTTATGATTCCTTTATTGATTTTATATGCCGATGCAATTGGTATTTTAGGAAGCTGGGCTGGGGCAAACATTAAAGGCGATGTTTCGTTTATTCTGTTTTTCTCACAAGCTTTTAAACATATCGAGTTTATCGATCTTTTTCCTGCTATAATAAAATCGTTTTTCTTCGGAGCCGTAATTGGAATCGTGGGAACTTACAAAGGTTACCATGCCGGGCGAGGAACGGTAAGTGTTGGTGTTGCTGCAAATTCGGCAGTGGTATTGGCATCGCTACTTGTGATAATTGTTGATTTAATTGCAGTTCAAATTACAGATATGCTATTATTATGAAAACGGAACAACCAGCAACTATTTTAAATGCTTCACAAAAGGCGCAAGAAAACGAAGCGGTTATTGAAATAAATAATCTAAATAAGTCATTTGGCCAACAAGAAGTGTTAAAAGATATTTCCTTAAAGCTTTTTAAAGGCGAAAACTTGGTTGTGTTAGGCAAATCAGGCTCAGGAAAATCTGTTTTGATACAATGTATTGTTCGTTTATTGAATCTAAATGGTGGTAGAATAAATGTGCTTGGGAAAGATGTAAGTACACTAAATAGTAATGATTTGGGTGAATTGAGAAAAAAAGTCGGTTTTCTTTTTCAGAGTGGAGCACTCTATGATTCCATGTCGGTAAAACAAAACTTAGAATTTCCATTAAGGAGAGTAAAAAAGAACCTTACTCAAAAAGAAATAGACGCAAAAGTGAATGAAGTTTTGGAAAATGTTGGTCTATCAGATGCCATAGATAAAATGCCGTCGCAATTATCGGGAGGAATGCGCAAACGAATCAGCTTGGCACGAACCATTATTCTCGATCCGCTCATTATGTTGTACGACGAACCCACCACCGGTCTCGATCCGGTAACTTCCTCTGAAATAAGTACGCTTATCAATGATGTTCAAAAAAAATATAAAACGTCTTCCATAATTATTACGCATGATATAGAATGTGCTCGCACAAACGCGAACCGTGTTATTATGTTGATGGATGGTTTAGTATATAAAGAAGGGAATCTTGAAGAGTTTGAAAAGTCAACAGACCCCTTAATCAAGTCATTTTTTAAATAGTCAATTATTGAGATTCATAAAAATATATACGATGGAAACGCACACACAAAAATTCAAAGTTCGATTGGGATTATTTATTGCAGGAGGATTGGCTCTTTTTGTAATTGCCATATTTATAATCGGAAAACAGAAAAACTTATTTAGTCCCGTTTTTAATATTTACACCACTTTTTATAATATAAGTGGGTTGGAAGTTGGCAGCAATGTCCGCTTTTCAGGAATCAATATTGGTACGGTAGATAACATCAAAATAATAAACGATTCAACAGTTCGCGTTGATTTGTTAATAAAAAAAGAAGTACAACAATTTATTAAAGCAGATTGTATAGCAAGTATAGGTTCTTCAGGAATAATTGGAGATCGAATTTTAATGATTTCGCAAGGAAGCACCGATGCTATGCTCGCCAAAGACGGACAACATATTTTGTCAACAGAGCCTGTTGAAACAGATGATATTATGGCAAGCCTTCAAATAACTGCAGATCAGTTGGCAGAGATAATGATTAAAATAAATAGTGGCGAAGGAACGATTGGCAGATTGATACAAGACACGACTATTGCAGAAAATATTGATGATATTATTCTGAATCTTAAAAGCAGTAGCAAAGGCTTAGACGAAAACATGAATGCAGCAAAAGAGAATTTTCTTTTAAAAGGATATTTTAACAGGAAAGCAAAAGCTGCAGCGAAAAAGAAGGCCGCTGAAGAACAGAAAAAAGCAGAGGATGCAGCAAAGAAAAAGGAACAGAAATAAATCTTAAGGCAAACAATAACAATCACTTAAAATATATAAACTCTATAAATGAAACATCCACGACTAAACAATTCTGACACACAAGAGGATGATTATCGTGGATGTAACATGTGACCGAAACATAAAATTATAAACACATGAAACTATGGACTATACGTATATTAATGATTTTTTTTGTTTCAATTCTGATAAACGACTTCGGATTTGCCCAGCAAACAGTTGTAAAAAACGACTCAACAAAGCTTTATAAAGATATCGAAACCTTTTCCAAACGAAGCCGGTTTACAGAGTTCATGTATAAAATGGTTTTTAAGCCCACTAAACCGGTCTTAATCAAGGGAAAAAGAAATAAAAAACCAATTCAAAAACCTTACAGCACCTTTGAAGGAAAAACGATACGGCATATTTATGTTGAAACATTAAATCCTTTTGGCTATTCCATTGACGACACGGCGTTTGTAGCCCAGAAATTTTTAGCGAAAGCCGCCAATAAGCTTCACGTAAAATCACAGGCTTTCACTATCCGAAACTTGTTGCTTTTCAAAAAAAATCAACCGTTTGACGCTTTGCTTGTAACAGAATCTGAACGATTGGTGCGCAGTAGAGATTTTGTAGAAGATGTGTCGTTTTTTGTAAAAGCGGCTTCAAAAAATTCCGATTCCGTCGATATTTACATTCGCGTATTGGATGTTTGGAGTCTTATTCCGGTTCCCAAAGTTACAAATGCTACTTCGGGCACTACGCTAAAATTAACGGATAAGAATTTTCTAGGACTCGGTCATGAATTTCAGAATTCTCTCAGTTGGTATCCTGTAAAAAGCAGTACAGCTTTCAGCACAAATTATTCGGTCCCAAACATCAAGAACACCTATATTCGTACAACATTACATTATGAAATAGACCAACACAAGAATTTCAATAAGAGTATAGATTTTGACCGCCCGTTTTTTTCACCTTTGGCAAAGTGGGCTGCGGGAGCAAATTTCAATTTTCAGTTTCGCAACGATTCCATTAAGACAAATGATTCGCTATTTGTACCGCAGCGATTCAGATTTAATACTCAGGACTACTGGGCTGGATGGGCCAAACAACTGTTCAAAGGAAATTCCGATGATGATCGTACTACAAATTTTATCACTGCAGCACGGTTTTTACGGGTTCGCTATCTCGAAAAACCGACTGTAGATCTGGACTCGTTGCACATTTTTACGAATGAGAATTTTTATCTGGCAAGTATTGGAATTTCGTCGCGAAAGTATGTTCAGGATAAATACATTTTTAAATTTGGAATAAAAGAAGATGTCCCCGTTGGCAAAGTCATCTGTCTGACAGGAGGATACCAAGACAAGCCTTTTGCGAAGAGAGTCTATCTGGGTGCTCGCGCTTCTTTTGGCCAATATTATTCATGGGGTTACTTGAGTTCCAACTTCGAATATGGACATTTTCTTCATGCATTAAAAGTTGAGCAAGGTGTTTTTAAGGTCGATATAAACTATTTCACCGATCTGTTTGAAATCGGGAAATGGAAATTTAGAGAGTTTGTGAAATCGCAGATTACACTTGGTATCAATAGATTTCCCTCCGACAGTTTAACTATCAACGACGGTTATGGATTGGATGGATTTAATAGTTCAGATTTAGTGGGCACCAGCCGTATCTTATTTACCTTACAAACACAATCGTACGCTCCTATAAATTTTATCGGATTTCATTTTGGTCCTTTTTTGATTTGTACGCTTGGGATGCTCGGCAATGCAGAAACGGGATTTAAGAAAAGTAAGCTGTATTCGCAAATTGGAGTTGGCGTTTTGATCAAGAACGAAAACCTCATCATTAGCACATTTCAAATCTCGATTGCCTATTATCCTTCTATTCCGGGCAATGGCGATCATATATTTAAATTGAATCCTTTTAAAACAACCGATTTTGGTTTAAAAGATTTTGAAATAGGAAAACCGAGTGTAGTGATTTACCAATAAAAGAAACACAAACTACGCTTTGGGTACTTTCTCAAATGTGTGAATGATGTAATATATTCCCAAAGTTATGTAATGGTTTCTGAACTACACGAATGTAAGTTTGTGAAGCAATTTGTTCCTCGTTAAAACAAACTATTTCGAATATAAATTGACTAAGCTTTGATTTCAATTAACAGGAAATAAAAAGCTTGAAATAAAGAAATTAATATAAAATAAGAAAAAATGAAAACACTCAGGACAATTACGATGCTAACAATGTGCTTGTTTCTGTTTAGCGCAACATCTTGTGTTGTAGTACCCAGAAAGCAAGACAGCGGATATCATAAAGGGTGGTACAAAAATTCGAACAATCCACACCACTACAAGAGCACGAATCCCGGAAACTCAGGAAAAAAGGCAAAGAAAAACAAAAATAAAGTAGCCGATCATATCAACTCTTTACCTGTTTACAGGGGATTTGTATAAAAATGGAGTTCAGAAACCATTCTAAAAACGGGGCGTAACTGAAAAGCCTGAAGAGTAGGATTTAATCATAAATATATAAAATCATGAAAAGATTACTTTTATTAATAACTGTTGTATTACTATTTATTTCGACGAGTGCATTTAGCCAAAATCCATTATCAGTAGGAAGAAGTCAAATTAACCTTGGAGTAGGCTTATCAGAATGGGGTGTTCCTTTTTATATCGGATTCGATTATGGCATTCATCCGGATATAACCATTGGTGGAGAACTTTCGTTTCGTGCCTATCGCGAAGATTATGAGAACATTTATTACAATCACGGAGTAATTGGAATTTCCGGAAACGGTAATTATCATTTTAACACCTTATTGCAAATTCCACAAAATTGGGATTTTTATGCTGGTCTCAATTTGGGTTTTTATGTTTGGACATCGCCAACCGATTATCCAGGTGACCAAGCTTCTATAATAGGTATAGGCGGACAAATAGGTGGCCGGTATTTTTTTACTGATCGCTTTGGTTTAAATCTTGAACTTGGAAGTGGAAATGCATTTTCGGGCGGCAAATTTGGGGTAACAATTAAATTATAATCTCTCCATCAAATTAGGTTTCAAATAGCAGTTAAAAGCTTGTTTGAAGCCTAATGAATTGAATGACGAGAACAAAAACTACATCCACTTTGCAATGTGTGAATGATGTAACATATTTTTAAAGTTGTGTAATACCTTTTAGATAGAAGACAATCAACTTTGTAATGTAAAAATATTTAAATCTTAAAAAAACCTGATTATGAAAACAAAAATAGCATTTCTGGCCACGACATTATTTCTTGTTGGAGTCATTTCGACCTCTTGCCAATCGAAAGAAAATAAAACAAAAGCTGCAGAGAATAAAGTTCAAAATGCAGAGAATAAATTAGGGGAAGCCCAGATGGATCTTAATCAAGCTAACCAAGAAGAGTATGCAGAATATCTAAAATTTAAAAAAGAATCGGATGAAAAGATTGCGGCGAACGAAAAAAGTATTGCTGATTTCAAAACAAGAATTGAAATGAAGAAAATGCTAAACAAAGCCGAATATGATTTGAAAATAGCGGAGCTAGACCAAAAAAACAACGATTTGAAAAGGAGAATAGACCAATTCAAAGCAGAAGGAAAAGACAAATGGGAATTATTCAAAACTGAATTCAACCGGGATATGGAGAATTTGAGTGATGCAGTTAGAAATTTCACAACTAAAAATGATTAATAAAGCAAGCCTACGTCCTCACAAAAAATGATTAGCACAAAAACTTAGCCTTGAAAAAAGCATTTAACGAATCAATTATTTTTAAAACAATCATTAAAAACAAAAAATAGTATGGACACTGGAAAAATTTTATTAGGCGCATTGGCAGGACTTGCAGTTGGTGCAGTATTGGGTATTTTATTTGCCCCCGATAAAGGATCATCAACTCGGAAAAAAATTGTAAAAAAAGGCAATGATTACGCGGATGAATTGGAAGAAAAATTTCAAGAATTCATCGAAAGTATCACGGAGAAATTCGAAAACGTAAAAGAAGAAGCTTCACACTTGGCCGATCAAGCAAAGGAAAAAGCGAACGAAGTGGAAGCAGAAGTAGCTGCTGCTATGAACTCAAAGAAATAATAAGCAAAATCAATCCGCAAGTTGTAAAATACTTTTTCATTTTAAAAAATGGATCTGTGTTTTACTTCTTGTTGAGTAAAAGCTAAAAAAGATGAACAGCAAGGAAAATTTAATTGAATCATTGGTTGAGAGAGTTGAATCCTACGGCAAAACGACCTACGAACTTTCGAAACTTAAATTATTAAACACAACGGTCATTGTACTTCCATCATTGATATCAAGGCTTGTTACTATTCTCATGTTTACCTTGTTTACCTTGGTTTTGAACTTGGGAATTGCTTTGTTTCTGGGCGAGCTACTTGGCAAATTATACTATGGCTTTTTTATCGTTGCAGCATTTTACCTTGTGGTAGGTTTCATATTGCATTTCTTTCTTCACAATTGGATCAGAAAGCCAATCAGTAATTTAATTATCAAACAAGCTCTCCAATAAAAATAGGATATGAAAAAGATAGATTTAGAAGCTGAACTTAAAGTCGCCATCCTTCTATTAGAAAGCAAACAGGCTGAGGAAGAAAAAATGTTGAAAGAACAATTTCATCTTACCTATGAAAGTGTTAAGCCAATAAATATGATCAAAAACACTTTTAAAGAAGTAGTTTCATCGCAGGATTTAAAAGAAGACTTTACAACCACCATGTTTGGATTAACGGCAGGCTTTCTTTCAAAAATAATAGTCGAAAAGATTACAAGAAATCCGTTAAAAAAACTTGTTGGTACTGCTGTCATGTATAGTGTTAGAAAAGCAATAGTAAATAATCCTGAAGCTGTTAAGCTATTTAGCCAATTTGTGTTAAAACATATTTTCCGTAAAAAGGAAATGAATACTGCCAAATCGTGATAAATACAGAATTTAAAATCCCCTTTTATGCAAAAACAGTACTAATTATGATTGGTGCATTTGCTTTTTTTGCAATAATGTATATCGGAAAAAGCATTATTGTTCCGCTCATATTTGCAACAATTATAGCCATTGTACTTCACCCGATTGTAAACTTATTAACTAAATTTAAAATTAACCGGATTGTTGCAATTTCAATTGTAATAACGCTCACATTTTTGATAATACTGGCCTTTAGTGCACTTTTATTCAGGCAAATAAATCAGTTTAGCGACGCATGGCCGATAATATCAGCCCGATTTACTACCATTATTAACCAAACTATAACCGATGCTTCTGCTTTTTACGATATAGATCCTAAAAAAATCCATGAATGGATTGCAACAGCCAGAGAAGATATTTATGCAACGGGAAGTGCTGCAATTGGACAAACACTTTTTATACTTGGAAACGGCTTAGTAGTGCTGTTTTTGATTCCGGTTTATGTTTTTATGATCTTGTTATATCACCCTCTGTTACACGATTTTATTTTCAAACTCTTCCATCAAAGCAAACAACAACAGGTGGGTCAAATTGTTTCTCAATCAAAAACCGTTATCCAACGTTATTTGATAGGCTTAATTTTCGAATTTATTATTGTTGCAGTCCTAAATACGGTTGCCCTTTTGTTTCTAGGAATCAAATATCCAATCCTTCTGGGTATAGTTGGAGCACTTCTCAATATTATTCCGTATTTGGGAGGCATTGTAAGTGTTGCCTTATTTGCAGTCGTTGCATTGGTTTCAAAATCTCCTGAATATGTACTTTATGTTATAGGAGCCTATTCGATTATCCAATTTGTCGACAATAATTACATTATTCCAATTGTAGTTGCTTCAAAAGTAAAAATAAATGCGCTTTTTTCAGTAATCGTGGTGATTGTAGGGAATGCTTTATGGGGCATTTCAGGTATGTTTCTTTCGATACCGCTTTTGGCGATAGTTAAACTTCTCTGCGACAATATTGAACCATTAAAACCATGGGGATTTTTGTTAGGCGATACAATGCCTCCATTGATAAAGCTTCCTCCAATCCTAAAGAAAATACAACCAAAATCTTTTCGGAAAGATTGAAAAGAAAACGATTTTTTTATAAAAATCAAAGAGGAATCTGAAAATGAATCTCCAATTTTTTGTCGATACATTGGGCTTTAAAGCCGCCCAAACTAGAAGGTAAATTGTTGTCAGAGGCCACGTTTATCAAGAATAAAAAATTTAATCCGAAATTGGGACAAATTGCCAAAGTGTGAATATTGTAACTTTTACCCGAAATTGTGTAATGCTTTCATAATTAGGAATATTGATCTTTGGTAGTGAAAATATATTCACAATTAAAAAAATATAATCATGGGAAATTTACTTTATATCATCGCCGTTATTTTAATCATTCTTTGGCTCATCGGAACTATTGGTTATAGTTTAGGTGGTATTATTCACATCCTTATTGTTATAGCTGTTATATCAATATTGTTACGTCTTATTCAGGGAAGACGGCTTTAGACAAAAAATTTTCAAAAACCCCACACTGAATTTTCGTTTAACAAAGTCGTAATTCATTACAAAAAAATACACAAATGAAATCTAGAACAATAGGAATTGCCCTTGCAATAATTGGAATACTAATGATCGTTTATACCGGGTTCAATTACGTAACAACAGAAAAAGTAGTTGATATAGGCCCTGTGCATTTGAATGTGGAAAAAAATCACCCGGTGCAATGGTCACCAATCATTGGTGTAGTGCTACTGATAGGTGGAATAATAGTCATTGCAACTGATAAAAAAAAGGGCGCCTGATCAATATTCATTTGGCGAAGAATTGCATTTTTTAAAAAATCTAAAAAATAAAATTATGAATCTCAAAAGAATCTTTGGAGCTTTACTCACCCTTATAGGAACAGGTGCTTTAATATACGCTTCTGTAATATTTGTGAATGGTACAGATAATTTCAAGGCCCTTCTCATTTATGGGTTACTGGGCTTGCTATTCTTTATTGCAGGCATTAGTTTGGTACGCACAACAAAAGACGAAGCGTAATCAAAACAGCCTTTTGAAATGTTCGAATTTCAGACGAATAAGCAATCAAGCTGCTCTAACTACAATAGCCTGAACTTATGTGCATAATGCAGTCCAAAGCTGCATTTCACAACCTTGTATTTCCCTGATGTTGGCTCCAAAAACAGCAATCCCTTTTTTTAAATCAGATTCAAAATTCATGCATTCTAGTTGATAATGTGTGAATTATGCAAATTCTTTCAAAAGTTATATAACACTTCACCACATTGCTGAAACTACTTTTACGGAATGAAAAATATTCATCTTTATATCAAAAAAAATGAGCAATACAGAATTTAAAGGAAGCTGGAATGAGCAGAAGATCAGGCTCAAAAAAAAATTTGCTGCATTAACAGACAATGATTTGTTATCTGTTAAAGGAAGCAAAGAAGAAATGATTGCTAAACTTCAGGTAATACTTGGTAAAACTAAGGCGGAATTAGAAAAGATTTTCGAGACGCTTTAGCTCGAATAGTTAAAAAGTCATTTTGTAAAAAAAAACTTTTATAACATCAATTTAAAAAATGAAGAAATTATTTAACATTAAAAATCAGAAAAAATGAAAGCTAGAAATTTTATTTTACCCTTTGCAATGCTGTTTTTTGCATTGTTTTTCGGTTGCAAAAAGGACACGTTCATTGAAGTCTCGGGTGTATGCCCGGAGGTCATATTGACGAGTCCGGTTGATGGTGCTACAAGTGTGGTCCTTAACAAAATAATTACGGCAACCTTCAATGAAGTGATGAATGCGGCAACAATTACCCAGGCATCCTTTATTGTTATGCAAGGCACAGCCCTAAAGGAAACCGCCACAACACCCGTTTTAGGTATCGTTACTTACACCGGAACAACGGCATCCTTTACTCCTTCAAGTCCACTTACTCCAAACACGAATTATTATGGAACAATTATAACCACCGTGAAGGATTTAAATGGAAATGCATTACAAGAAGATTACGAATGGGCTTTTAGTACCAGCACAATTCCTGCTGTTACTTCTGTAATTCCATTAAATTTGGCTACAAACGTATTACTTAATCAAGCAATAAGTTTCATATTTAGTGAGCCAATGGACGCTGCAACAATTACGGCAGCTTCTACCTTTACACTAAAACAAGGAACAAACCTTATTGCAGGATCTGTTCTGTACAGCGGTACTACCGGAACATTTACACCAAGTAGTAATCTATTGCCGAATACGCTTTATACGGCTACAATTTCAACTGCAGCGAAGAATTTGGCTGGAAACGCAATACCAAGTAATTATGTTTGGACATTTACTACAAGTACAATTCCAACTGTGATTTCGAATGATCCAGTAGATTTGGCTACAAATGTGGCTCTCAACAAAGTAATCAGTGCTACTTTCAGCGAAGCAATGAATGCTGCAACCATTACTGCTGCATCTACTTTTACCTTAAAACAAGGCGCTAATCTGATTGC